>NZ_JAMPKE010000035.1:0-59847 GCF_039961955.1 Trichocoleus sp. DQ-A1 | reverse complement strand
TTCTGTTCGACTGGGGTCGCATTCCACGCTCAAAAGGGGTCTAACACCAGCCATGACCATGCCAGCTTCTACCCCACCGCCTCCAGCAAACAGTACAACAGCCGTTGGAGCATTATCCCTAACGGGGTTGTCACCCCGTCAGTTATCCCAGTCCTGCTGCGGTTCTTCTCGCTGCGACTCTAACGTTTTACAGGCGGCGACAGGGGGTGCATAATCAGCGTTTGTGAGTTCCAACCCAAATGCCTGAAAAAGGAACTCTAGCAACTGCCGAGCGACACCAAGTTCGCGATTAAGGATTCGGGCTAGGGTATTGGGGGATAGGTCTGTGCATTCGTTGAGATATTCCTGCGTGAACCGCTTACCCCAGGTTTCCTCCGATTCTGCCTGCTGTTTTGCCGCTTGAAATCGCTGCCATCCATGAGGCGACAGAATGACTCCTCTGACTCGTGCCAAGGCAACTCTACTGCGCTTGGATTTCTTGGCATTGGCATCCATAAGCAAATTACCGGATTAAAGGGCAAAGCGAGTCTTTTTTATAACGGGCTGCATCCTTATTGTGCGAATTGCAAACCACTTATTAATCAGTGCCCTTTTTTCTGAAGAATACTACGCTTCACGATAAGTTGCAGCTTTAACTCAAGGAACTTGCGTGGTCTAAATGGAATGTCTGTTGAAGAATGAGAACAACGAGGTAAATGTCGAGTCAGCGCCTTCGTTCGCCTTGAACCCAACCCATTACATTCATTCAAAAGGTGAAACTATGAAACTTTACTATCGCGGTGTTAGGTACGAATACAATCCCTCAGAAGTTGAAACCACTTTAGGTGAAGTCGGTGGGAAGTACCGGGGATTAGATTGGAGATTCCGCAATTTGAAAAAGCCGCCAGTGCTGCAACCAACGGTTAGCCTGAAGTATCGCGGCGTTTACTATCAAACTGGCACAACCCCAACCCCTAAAAGCACTCAGCCGACAAAAACTCCGGCTTTCTCTACTCAACAGAAGGCGCGATCGCTAATGCACAATCAGAAGCGGACGCTCAAAAATCGTCAGCGATCTATGTTGTACCGTGCTGCGGCCGAATTTGGGTTGGCAATTCACCGTGCCTGGTAATCTGGCTCTTGAGCATCTCGTTTTTGTAAATCAGGGATCTAGGAGAATTTGAATCTATTCTCTCGCCTGCTCCCCTGCTTGTGGGATACATTTGCACAATTGGGATGCTCCCCTTTATGGCTAACCTACGCAACCAAAACTTCCTTGAAATAGAAGCGGTTTACGCTGATCTCAGAACTTTTATTCACCAGTGCAAATCCTTTGTTCCACGAGATTCGGGAGGAGGCGGTCGAATCCGGGGTAGCTGAGTGCATCGAAACCTTGCCGGAACAGTATGATACCTTGGTCACTGAGGGCGGTCAAAACCTTTCGGGCGGGCAGCGGTAGTGCCCGTGCGATGATCGCACCGACGCTCGTCACTAAGGCTCCTATACTCATCCTTAACGAACTTAAGAACGCACTGGAGTTGAAGCACGAGCAATAAGTTATAGAGGCCCTCCAGCGTCTACGTCACAACAGAACCATCAGCTTGGTCATGCACCAACTCGAAACCGCCGTAGACTGCAATCGAATTATTGTGATGCAGGGGGGCGAGATCGTCGAGGACGGCACCCATGTAGAGCTCCATGCCCGACGGGGGCTGTACTTCCGAATGTTGGGCTACCGTTTTTGAAAAAAAACTGGTGAGGCTATACAGGTACTTATGAATAGGACTACTCAAGGATAAAGCTATGAAAACAGGGATAAATCGGCAGTTACGCTTGGCATCTCGTCCTGTTGGTGACATCAAGGAAAGCGATTTTGAGTATCGGGAAGAACCAATCCCCACCCCTCAACAAGGTGAGATATTGGTACGGACTATCTATCTTTCGCTAGACCCCACCAATCGCATTTGGATGAGCGACATGGAGCAGTATATGCCTCCCGTTGAAATAGGGGAAGTCATGCGCGGTGGTATTATCGGTGTGGTTGAAGAGTCTAAGAATCAAAATTTTAAACAGGGAGATTTGGTTTCGGGTATGCTGGGTTGGCAAGATTATGCGATCGCTGAAGGGAACAGTGGCTTTTCTCTCACGCGACTACCTGACCCTTTGCCCTGTCCGCTCACCACATTTATGGGGCCCCTGGGACTTACGGGTTGCACGGCTTATTTTGGGCTTTTGGATATTGGACAGGCAAAAGTTGGAGAAACTGTGGTTGTGTCAGCCGCAGCAGGAGCAGTTGGTTCCATTGTTGGACAAATTGCCAAGATTAAAGGTTGTCGGGTGGTGGGAATAACTGGCTCTGATGAGAAATGCCGCTGGCTTGTTGAAGAACTTGGGTTTGATGCAGCGATTAACTATAAAACCGTTGACTTGGAAAGCGCAATCGCTCAAGCCTGTCCCAGAGGAATTGATGTTTATTTCGATAATGTTGGTGGTTCTATTCTTGATGCCGTGTTGACAAAAATTAATCTGCACGCACGTATTCCTTTATGCGGTTTAATCTCAACTTATAATGCAACAGAGCCTGTTCCTGGTCCTTATAATTACAGCAAGATTCTGATAAAGCGTGTTCGTGTGCAGGGGTTTATTATCCTCGATTATATTCCCCGATTGTCTGAAGCGATAAGCGACCTTGGACAGTGGCTCAATCAGGGAAAAATTAAATATGCTCTAGAGGTTGTCGAGGGCTTGGAAAATGCACCGAAAGCAATCCTAAAACTTTTCGACGGCAAAAAGAAGGGAAAACTGGTCGTTAACGTCTCAGAGGAACCTAGCTAGTTACGTCTGATTGGCTGTGGAGTTTTTGGAGTGTGGTAGGTGAGGTGCGATCGCACCTTAATTAAAGAATCCTTGGGCTAATAAACAGCCTAATTATTGAGGCGGATACCAGAGTTGGCCGACGTACCTCCAGCCTGTCTCTTGTTCGAGAAACGCTACAGTGGTCAAGTTTTTTTGCTTAGCCCTTGCCCCAACATTGACTGGACTGATGCCGAAGCGATCGCATAAATCCCGATGGCTAATGCCCTCATCTAGTGGTATGGAAGTAGTAGGTGTGTGCCTGAGAGATTCCGGCTTCGTTCTCAGGCGGCGAATTCCCCCATCTCTGTTCTGATACCAATTTAAATTAGTATTATAGCGATCGCCATATAGATTAGGATGCTGAACGCAAGACGTGTTTCATTGCATAGAATCAGCTCCAGTTCATAGCCTGATTCGGGAACGCCGAAACAGCATACCAGATCCGATAAACATCATGACGAAAAACGCATTCAGACCCAATACACCCAACACACCTATGGATGCTTCCACCGAGGTCACTTGGGGTTTCTTGATAATTAGTGCAATCATAGGAACCAATGCCTGAGCGAGTGCTGTTGCAAACAACGTACGTGCCATTCCCTGTGGCCGTAAACGCGCGATGGTGGCACCGAGGATTCCAATGGCGAGCACTCCGAAATACATCAGGTTAACAGGGTTGTCCTCAGACCCGATGATACCAACGGCAAGGTTCATCCAGACGAGGAGAAACGCTGCTGCGAGTGCAATGCCGACAGCTACTCGGTACGCCATAGTGCCCCCTTTCCTGGCTACCAGTTCATAGGCGAGACCCGTGCCAAAGATGAGGGTACCAGCGACAATGAAGTCGGTCAAATCCCAGACGACTTGATTGGTAAACAGCATCGCTATCAAGGGCATCAGCAATATGAATGCTGTCCCGAATGCAAGGCAAATAATGTTTTTGTTTTGCATAATGATATATGTTATGTTCTCTCTCATAATTCCCGCGGATGTTTCGACGAACAGCCAAAGAGCATAACCAAATAATCCTTGTCCTTCCTCTGCACGCTCTCGGAGAAGATCGGTGAAAGTTTGCTTCATTTCCTCACCGAAGCGCTCATAGTAAGGCTTTGAGTAGAGGCGAAGCAGTTTTGCATACCAGTTGCGGTATCGTCGTATTAAGCGTTCGTTCATATTTCCTAGGCAAAAGTATTCGGAAAGATCCGTCTTTGTTGAGCAACCATCAGAACTTCGCGGTATCGCTCCAATTCCGCAGCGAGTGCTTTTTTACCGAGCCCGGTGATTCTGTAGTAGATCCGCCGCTCGTCGTCCATTTTTGGGTCTATCTTTTTGTCACTCTCACGTATCAATCCCGCCTCGATCATGCGACCAAGCGAGCCGTAGAGCGTTCCAGGCCCCATCTTTACTTTTCTCTGTGAATCCAACTCGACCTGTTTCATGATTTCATAGCCATGTCTCTCCTGTGTGGAGAGTGCGAGAAGGATATGAAACACGGCTGGGGTAAGGGGTTTATTGGTTGTATTCTTTTTATCCATGCCTCATACTATATCCGTTACGGATATATGTCAATACGATGCTAAAAGTCTGAAAAAATACCACGCTTCACGATAAGTTGCAGCTTTAACTCAAGGGACTTGCATAGGCTAAATGGAATGTCTGTTGAACAATGAGAACAACGAGGTAAATGTCGAGTCAGCGCCTTCATTCGCCTTGAACCCAACGCATTACATTCATTCAAAAGGTGAAACCATGAAACTTTACTATCGCGGTGTTATAGCAGTTGCCAAGGCGATTAGGATTCTTGCCAAATACTGAAACCTTGGTCAGTCAATCTTCTGCCTTGGAGCCTTTAGCTATAAATAATGAGAACTATTCCAATAATGCGTTACAAGATGCCGTTAAATCGATTTGCTAAAACGGTAAGCTCGGTTTTGGCGAGAGTGCAGCAAGCTGGTAACTCAGCCGAATATCAGGCATGGCGGTGTCGCTTCATGTTGAATCGACTCCATTGGTTTGTATGGATTGCTATTATTGCCTGCCTAACCTTTCTCATCTTAGGTTTGTGTATTACATCCGTTCTTAATGCTTCAGGTAATCCGAACGAAGCAGTAAGCCAGGAAGAGAATTTAATCGATCTCATGATTTACATTACTATCGAGCTGAGTCTGCTGTTATGCTTAATTTTGCTGAAATCCCCTTGGGCATCTCGTTACCCGAAACGGCTTTTCTTATGCTGTTCTTGGTCAATCACCCTGCTTCCACAAATTCAAGCCACACTGCAAGAAAAGGTCGATCCTGTACTTATCGCTTGGACGATTGTATTTCCGGCACAAGCAACGTTAATTCCTGTAAATTGGCAGCTTCATTTAGTCTCGCAAGTGACAACGATAGGCTACTATTTTTGTGTCAAGCCATTACTAGGTTTGAGTAATCCAGAGGTTGAAAATCCTGTTCTCCATAACATCATAATTTTTGTCTTTTATTTCTGGATTTGCTTGATCTGTGACCTTGGTGTGTGTTTGTACGAACGCTTACACCGCAGTGAGTTTGAATCGAAACGGCAATCACAGGTGTTTTTACATGGCGTTTCTCACGATTTGCGTAACCCCGTGATAGGCACATTAATGGTGCTGAATAATTTACTGCAAAAGCCAGATGCAACGATTGCTATACCCCGCTCGATTTTAGAACGGATGGTGCAAGGGAGCGATCACCAACTTCAACTGATTAACTCCTTACTCGAAGCTCATGCAAATGATGTGCAAGGCATTGTCCTCCACACTGAACTCATTCAACTCAGTGGGTTGGTCAGTTCATCAGTGGCTGACTTAGAACCAATCTTGGAACAAAATCAAGCCATGCTGAAGAATTTAGTGCCTGAAGATTTACCGTTGGTGGCTGCTGATTCAACTCAACTATGGCGCGTTTTTAGTAATCTAATTACAAATGCAATTAAACATAATCCGTCTGGGTTGATGATAACGCTGAGTGCTACAGCCGGATCAAAAATGATACGCTGTAGCATTGAGGATAACGGCGTAGGGATGTCGGAAGAACAATGTAAGCGCCTATTTGAGCTGTACTTTCGTTCTTCCCATATACGAAATTCTTTAGGTTTAGGATTGGGATTGTACTTGTGCCGTCAAATCATCCATGCTCATGGTGGTGAAATTGGAGTTATTAGCTCTCTTGGTACAGGGACAAAATTTTGGTTCACGATCCCAATTAAGAGTTATATAACTACGAATACGACCCCTCGGAGCTTGAATGCTAGAACAGAAGACGGCCCTTTAACAAGTTCGTGGTTCTGGTCACGCTTATAATTTGATTTACCGTAGAGTTACCTATCGTATTGATCCGAATACAAAGCAGAGTCAAGTTCCTGTACAACCAGTAGCTTATAGATTGATCTATCGAATAATCGTATATTTTGTGAATAAAACTGCACAGGGAGAAGTTAGCGTAGTTACTCAACCTGCAAGCACTTCAAAACTTATAGGTCAGAAGATATAAAAAGGAAGCACATTTAATTTGTACAACTCAATGCTTTCTGATTCTTGAGTTTATTCTGCAATTCCTCATTCGTCAATGATTGCAAGTTTTTGTCTCTCCCAAACTATTTCACAATTTGAGGCTACAACAGAACCTTGACAACTTGATAAATTTTATCTACCCCGGAAAGAGTAACTCGAAGTTTTCCGGTGGGGGTTGAGGAAAAGGCCAAAGCGAATCTTTTTTATAACGAACTGCATCCTTTTGTGCGAATTGCAAATCACTGAATCAAGGCCCTTTTTCCTGAAAAATACCACGCTTCACGATAAGTTGCAGCTTAACTCAAGGAACTTGCATGGGCTAAATGGAATGTCTGTTGAAGAATGAAGACATGATTGAAAGCTAGGTTAACTACTTTGGTGGTCAATCAGACCATCAAGAAAACAAATAGGGCGGTATTTGGAAGCCCAAATCCGGAAGACCGTCTTGCAAGAATCCCTGAGTAAAGCAACCGCTTGAAGATGTGACCGAACCATAGTAAAGGATTTCCAATGAAAGTATTAATTGCATCAACAGCCGGCCTAGGCCATTTGAATCCACTGCTAGCCGTCGCCAACATTCTTATAAAACACAATCACGACGTAGTTGTACAGACGGCACCTAAGTTGAGGCCGATGGTGGAGGCGGCAGGGGTGCCGTTTACTCCGGAGCCTCCGGAAACCAACAGTTCCACTGATGCGATGGCTTTCTTCTTGGAGCTGAAGCAGGCGAAGAATCCAAACCCAGGACTGGAGATGGCAGCCTTCGACCTCGAATATTTCTTTGCGAAAAAGATCGGCGGGCAGGCAGCAGGACTCAAGCAGGCTCTGCAAGACTTTCCGGCGGATGTCATTGTAGCAGATTCGTTGTTCTTCGGTACGCTGCCGATGCTTCTGGGAGCACGCGAGGAACGTCCCGCGATTGTGCATCTGGGCGTTTCGCTACTGAATCTGTTCAGTGCGAGTCCGCCACAACCGGGCATGTCCCAGAAAGAGCAGCTTGCAGAACGTGAGAGACGAGAGCGTGTGTTTCATCAGCCAGCTAAGGCTGGGGTAGATAAGGCCCTAGCCGAACTTGGCTGCGGTCCGCTACCGTTTTCCCCCCAGGAGAGCATGTCTGTGCTGCCCGATCTTTATCTGCAACACGGAATCGAGAGTTTCCAGTATTCGGATGATTCGTCCTCCTCGTCGCCTGTGCATTATATCGGTCTTCTACCGATGCCACCAGGGCAGCCGGCGCTGCCAACGTGGTGGCATGAACTTGATCGGACAAAGCGCCTAGTTCTTGTGACTCAGGGAACGATCGCGAACCGAAATTTCGGGCAACTCATTGGTCCGACGTTGACTGGACTGGCCAAGGAAGAGGACGTGATCGTTCTGGTAAGCACGGGAGGACAACCGATCGAGTCGATTCTTACCGAGATTCCGGCAAATGCCTATCTTGCGTCGTTTCTGCCTTACGAATTGATTATGCAGAGTGTGGATCTGCTGGTCACGAACGGAGGATATGGCACGGTAAATCTGGCGCTGGCGCATGGGATTCCGATAGTCTCGGCAGGGATGACAGAGGACAAGGGGGAGGTATCGGCGCATGTGCAGTGGGCTGGTGTCGGAATCGACCTGAGAACCAATCAGGCAACGGCAGAGGACTTACGTGCAGCGGCCAGAGAAGTTCTCGACAACCCTGTGTATAGTGAGCGGGCAAAAGAGCTGGCGCTGGAGTTCGCGAACCACAACACGGAGATGGAGGTGCTCAGACTGATCGAAGCGTGTGTTCTTGAGCCATCGACCGTTTGAAAAATAGGGTAATGTCAGTAGACCGAAAACTTCTGCGATTGCTCTGCGATGGGAACTCTCTCATCTTCTACCCCTTGTATTTCTTTTCCTAACTGACAGTTACTGGCGGACTTCCCTTGGGAAGTCCACTGAGTCTAATTCCTCTCTCTTCACACCAGGCTCGATTGGAGCGGCTTCGATAAATTATTATCCACCCGTGAAAGGGTAACTCGAAGTTTTCCGGTGGGGTGGGGGTTGAGGAAAAGGGCAAAGTGAATCTTTTTTATAACGGGTTGCATACTTTTGTACGAATTGCAAACCACTGAATCAGTGCCTTTTTTCCTGAAGAATACCACGCTTCACCATAAGTTGCAGCTTAACTCGATGAACTTGCGTGGTTTAAATGGAATGTCTGTTGAAGAATGAGAACAACAATGTCGAGTCAGCACCTTCGTTCCCCTTGAACCCAACCTATTACATTTATTCAAAAGGTGAAACCATGAAACTTCACTATCGCGGTGTTAGCTACGAATACGACCCCTCGAAGCTTGAAAGCCAAAACAGAAGACAGCCTTTTAAGCAAGTTCGTGGCACTGGTCCCGCTTATAATTTGATTTACCGGGGGGTTACCTATCGATTCGATCCGAATACAAAGCAGAGTGAAGTTCCTGTACAACCACTAGCTTATAGATTGATCTATCGAGGAATCACCTACTTTGTGAATAAAACTGCACAGGGAGAAGTTAGCGTAGTTACTCAACCTGCAAGCACTCCAAAACTTATCAAGTCGGAAGATACAAGAAGGAAGCACATTTAATTTGTACAACTCAATCCTTTCTGATTCTTGAGTTTATTCTGCGATTCCTCCTTCGTCAAGGATTGCAAGTTTTTTTCTCTACCGAACTGTTTCATAAGTTGAGGCTAATCAAATGACTCATATTCTCCATCTTGATGCCAGTTCCCGTGGAGATTGCTCAGTCTCCGGCACCCTTGCAAAAGAGTCTATCTCAGATTAACAAGCTGCTCATCCAAACGAGGTAAAATCATGCTTAAATTCAACTTAAAACTGACTGCCTTAGCATTTTTAACACTAATTGCAGCTAACTCCACGGTGCCAGCCGTTGCTACTCAAGTTCAAAGCCCAGCCGAACAACTATGTCGGCTAAGACCAGGTATTAAACCTGTTTGCACAGTGTTGGTAACTGCCCCAAATGGAGTCGTCATCCGCTCTGGCCCTGGTTCTAATTATCGAAGAATTGGTGTCATCCCTTACCAACATGATGTCAACGTCAGAGTAACCTCCTCTTCTGGCAAATGGGTAAAGCTTGCTGCTCGTCCTGGTTGGATTCATTATCGCTACCTGCAAATGGCTGGGGACTGAAATACGCTCTCGTGGGGAAGAAAGAGCGAAGCTGTCACCAGGGGCAATCTAGCTCGAAACGCTTGCTCTTGTCAGTGTGACTTACTCCCTTCCCGCCAGAAAAATATTTATTCCGGGAGTGGCTCAAACGCGATCGCTAAAGCAGCTAGCGGTGAGATGTTTTAAGTACAAATACTTAAAATTCGGTCGGGGAAGCAGGAGGTCTCTAATCGCCAATAGACTGTGCTGAGTCCATCTGTTGTTCCTGATAACTAGTGGGACTTAGACATTTCCTAGCCCCTAAAGGGACTGAAAACCCTTCTGGGTAAGAAAAGAGGTCAATGCCCTAAAAACGCCTGAAACCCTTATGAACACTAGATTTGTACCCATTTGAGCTAAAAGTCTTTCCCTATCTAGATTTAAGTCCATTTTTGACTCAGTTTTTGTCTAAGTCCCGCTAGTTAATCAGCGTGAGAACTTATAGAGAAAGCAGCTTTCCAGCAATGACAAGCCGTAGTGAAAAGTTACGTCAAATTCCACCGGATTGGGACTTATGGCAAAAGCTATATCCAGAGGCTGTCGTTAGAGGCATAGAGCACGCCGCAACCGCAGAGTAGAGAAGCTGGCTGTGCCGCAAAAACTTTTAAAAGACAAAAGATCAGTTTACTTGTCTGCTCTGTCATCGTTCTCTCCGGGTTCCGATAACTCAAGGAGTAGCGGCAATACCACCGAACATTTAGCAAAGATGACATTAGGCAATAAAGCGCTGTCATTTCTAGAGAAGGAGTAGGTATAGCAAGCAATGCGGGCAGTTTTAGGCTTCTCATCTTAACCATTGACCTGGTTTTGCGATACACCCCAAAGAGGTACCACAATGAATATCTTAGTGATTGGAGCAGCCGGCAAGACGGGAAGACAGGTGGTGGAGCAGGCCGTTGCCGCTGGCCACAATGTGACGGGCTTCATCCGTGATAGTGCTCAATACAACGCCCCGCGTAACGTTCGCGTTCTCACTGGGGATGCAACCGACCAAGCGACGATGTCCCACGCGATAGATGGCCAAGACGCCGTGATCGATACAGTCGGCGGCAAGACGCCGTGGCGGAAGACGGAGATCGAACAACGAGTTGCCCGCGCTGTCGTCGCAGCCGCAAAGAAGCACGGCACACGCCGGATCATCGCGATCTCGGCTCTGGGTGTGGGGGACAGCACGGCGCAAGCAACACTACTGTTCCGGCTGCTGCTGCTGCCCACATTCCTGCGTGGATCTACAGCGGATAAGGCAGCTATGGAACGGGAGATTGCACAGGCAGGAATCTCCTATGTGCTAGTTCGCCCCGCCGTGTTAAACGACCAGCCCGCTGTCGGCTCCGTGCGTGTGCTCGTAGGCGTAGAGAAGGGCCGACAGGTAACCCGCGCCGATCTGGCCGCGTTCGTCATAGAGCAGTTGACCACGGACACGCATGTGAATCGAGCCGTTACGATTGCCAACAGCTAACATGGTGTGCCCGCGGAATATCTGGACGCTTCCATGTCTTATTCTTTTTGCGGCGCAACCTCATCATTCACGCCAGCGATAGTCCACAGGCACCCAAGCATAGCCCTGATTGTCTGCACGAATATGACTGACTCCTGGAAAAGAGACATGGGCGGCTGCGACGAGACGACGGGATTTTTCTGCATCGGCAAATTGTTTTGCCCGTTGCGCTGCTGCGGCATTAGGATCTCCCTGTGTTGCTTTTTGAGCATTCGTCAACCCCATTGCGCCTTGAATATTCATGCCTTCATAGAGCCGATCGCCCCGCAGACTTCATGAACCGCGAATGCACCGACCAACTTTGAATCTTATTTGCGCGATCACGACTGGCAAAACCAGCCAGAAGTGCGTCCGATGTCGGGTCGATGATTCTTTGAAACCACTAAATATCAGAGACAGCTACTGAATCAGCGCCTTTTTTCCTGAAGAAAACCGCACTTCACGATAAGTTGCAGCTTAACTCAAGGAACTTGCGTGGTCTAAATAGAATGCCTGTTGAAGAATGAGGACAACAAGGTAAATGTCGAGTCAGCGCCTTCCCACATTTACAGCAAGGAAACTAACCATGAGATTTAACTCCCATTGCATCGTCCAAGCCGTTCTGCTCTCTATCACTTTTCTCAGCGTTCTCAGTTTCACCCTTCTCTTCCAGCTTCCAGTCTCAGCCCAATCTGCCTCTCAGATTGCTCCTCAGATTGAGCAAATTGGCGAAGGCCAAGGAGATGTTCCACCTGCTTACCGCTTAGTTATCAGCGACTCCGAAAACATTGTCTATGTTTACTGCCCAGGAAACTATGCACCTAAGCTCGACTACCTCCGCAATGTAAAAGCACTGCAATGCGAACCAATGTAAGAGAACTCAGCTCATTCAATTGATTCGTCAACCACTCACAACTACAACTTTAAGGAGAATTTCCATGTCTACTACCACTCAACAGAAACCTGTCATTATTTTGCAACAAGGGTCAATTGGGCCAGAAGTTACCGATTTACAATACATTCTGCAAATACGCAAGTTCACTGTCAACGCGCCTGATGCTCAGTTCGGCCCCGTGACTAGAGCAGCAGTGGTTCGCTTTCAGCAATCCAAAAATCTAGTAGCTGATGGCATTGTCGGAGCAGCAACCTGGACTGCAATAGGATATGCTTGGCCAGAAAATCAGCCTGGAGTTTTCTTGCGAGAAGGGGATAGCAGCAATGCTGTGCAACGAATGCAGCAAGCGCTGTTAACAAAAAGATTCAGTTTGGGGTTGGCTGATGGTATTTTTGGCCCCAAAACCAAAGCTGCTGTGATTCAGTTACAGAAGAATGGTGACGGAGAACGCCTTTCCAATACTCAAGGAGTCGTTGGTCCCATAACCTGGGGCATCATCATGAGCCTCAAAGTGCCTTAGTTAGAGTATTATTGTCAGCTCTGATCTGAGTATCTTTTGCATAGATACCTTAATATGATGCGATCGCTTGATAGTAGGCGATCGCATTTCCATATTTAGCCTGATGACCCAGTTCAGGTATGATCCCCTCAATTATCCCTCTTCTGTCACTCCTGCTAGAGAATAGCTAAAAGCCCCAAACTTCGTTGGGTGCTGCTTGGCTGTACGGACGGAAACAATGCTTCAACAGCACTGCTATTATATTGTTTTCCGAGAGTGACAGAAAAGGGATAACATGGCGTGCTCATTGACATGTTCCCTCTTACCCAACTTGAGAACTCTTAAGCCCCTCTTTTTCAAGGGGGTCGGGGGATCTAACGATAAATAGCGGAATATCTGGGCGCTTCAATGTCTTATTCTTTTTGCGGCGCAACCTCATCGTTCACGCCAGCGATAGTCCACAGGCACCCAAGCATAGCCCTGATTGTCTGCACGAATATGACCGACTCCTGGAAAAGAGACATGGGCGGCTGCGACGAGACGACGGGATTTTTCTGCATCGGCAAATTGTTTTGCCCGTTGCACTGCTGCGGCATTAGGATCAACGTCAAAGTCGATCGTGATTTCGGGCTTCGGAAATTGAACCGAGGCGACGTGCACAATATCGCCCCAAAACTCGATACTCTCGCCTTGGCTTTCCACCAAGAAGAAACTGTGTCCGGGCGTATGGCCTGGGGTGGGGCGTGCGGTAATCCCAGGTATAATCACCGTCTCGCCGGAAAACGGTTTCAGCTTGCCCATATCCAGATAGGGTTTGACTGTCTTAACTGCTTCGTTGAAGTACCTTTGATAGTCTGGCGATCGCTTTGCATTAGCAGGGTTAAGCCAAAAATCAATATCGGGTTTGCCGACATAGACCGTAGCAGCAGGAAACATGGGTTGACCACCTACAACCAAACCACCGCTGTGATCGGTATGGATATGAGTAATGAGAACAATATCGATCTCGTCGGCCCTATAGCCTGCTGCCTGCAACGACCTTGGTAGCTTGCCGCCCAGTTCCCCAAACAATTCTCCTGAACCTGTGTCTATTAACACCTGGTTGTCTCCAGTATCAATGAGAAATACATTGATCGAAGCTTCAACAGGGTTTTTAACAAAGCTTTGATGCAGGAGACGATCGATTTCTGCCTGGTTCGTATTGGTCAGGATGGGATGCAGATCCAGTGGTACTGTGCCATCGCTGAGGGCGGTAATTGTGAAATTGCCTAACTTGAATTGATAGACACCCGGCACTTGAAGTTTTACCGTTTTCTCTGTGCTAATTCCCGGAAACGTAATTGAGGTTGCAATAATCAACACTGCGGTGATAACAGCTATGGCAAGTCTAAAAAACATATTCGAGATATCCCAGTGGTAATTGAAAATTGATGCAATATAAACTTAGTTTGTAAAACATTCTCCAATTGCACCACTCAAGATCCACTAAATTAAACGACAAATTAAAGCGATTTTCCACGAGAGAGACTGGAGCATTACAGCTTGGTGATGATTATGCTAGTGTCCTAATGCTTTCAGTGTTGCTTTTTGGGTATTCGCTAACCCCGTTGCGTCTTGAATATTCATGCCTTGCTTTCATAGAGGCGATCGCCCCGCGGGTTCCATGAACCGCGAAATTGAAGTTGCCAGTGTGGACATGACCATGCCGGAAATCGCTGCTGCGTTCAGCCGTGTTTTAGGAAAAACCGTCGAATACCAACAAATTCCGTTTGAAGCGTTTGAGCAGCAAATTGGAGAGAAATTGACTATTATGTATCGCTGGTTTGAGAACGTCGGCTATGCAGCGGATTTAGTACAGTTGAAACGTGATTTTCCTGCACCGACAGACTTTGAATCTTATTTGTGCGACTACGACCGGCAAAACTAACTGCAATCACGTCCGATGTCGGGTCGATGATTCTTTGAAACCACTAAATATAAGAGACAGCTACTGAATCAGTGCCTTTTTCCCTGAAAAATACCACGCTTCACCATAAGTTGCAGCTTAACTCAATGAACTTGCGTGGGCTAAATGGAACGTCTGTTGAAGAATGAGAACAACGAAGTAAATGTCGAGTCAGCGCCTTCGTTCGCATTGAATCCAACCCATACCAATTTAGGAAGAATCCCATGCCACAGTCAATCAACGCAGAACGACTTATCTTAGTCACCGGATCTACAGGCAATCAGGGAAGCGCGATCGCCCGTCATCTTTTGCAACGCGGCAATTTCAAGGTTCGCGCCTTGGTGCGTGACCCAAACAAGCCTGCATCTCTTGCCCTCCAACAAGCAGGCGCAGAACTCGTAGTCGGAGATCTCAACGATCGCGCTTCCCTCGATCGCGCTTTGCAAGGTGCCTACGGTGTTTTTTCGCTACAGATCTTTCTAGATGGATTAGACACCGAAATCCGTCAGGGCAAAGCGGTTGCAGACGCGGCGAAAGCGGTAGGCATCCAGCACTTCGTCTACAGTTCGGTGGGGAGCGCCGAACGCAACACGGGTGTTCCGCATTTCGACAGCAAATTTCAAGTCGAAGAATATATCCGAGCGAGCGAGTTGCCCTACACAATCCTGCGACCCGTTTTCTTTCTCTACAACTACAACATGATGCGCCCGATGGTTGAGACTGGAACGCTCTTTCAGCCATTGAGTCCTGAGACGAAGTTGCAGCAGCTTTCTGAAGAAGATTATGGGGAGATGGTCGCTGATGTATTCGATCGCCCCGCAGACTTCATGAACCGCGAAATTGAACTTGCCAGTGTGGACATGACCATGCCGGAAATCGCTGCTGCATTCAGCCGTGTTTTAGGAAAAACCGTCCAATACCAACAAATTCCATTTGAAGCGTTTGAGCAGCAAATTGGAGAGGAATTGACTATCATGTATCGCTGGTTTGAGAACGTAGGCTACGCAGCAGATTTAGCACAGTTGAAACGTGATTTTCCTGCACCGACGGACTTTGAATCTTATTTGCGCGACCACGACTGGCAAAAATAACCAGAAGCGCATCCGACGTCGGGTCGATGATTCTTTGAAACCACTAAATATTAGAGGCATTCGTGAAGACATTTGAAAGTAAAGTTTGCGAAAAATACCACCCTTCACGATAAGTCGCAGCTTAACTCAAGGAACTTGCGTGGGCTAAATGGAATGCCTGTTGAAGAATGAGGACAACGAGATAAATGAGCGCAACGAGGTAAATGTCGAGCCAGCGCCTTCGTTCCTTTGAATCTAACCCATAGCGATTTAGGAGAAATCCCATGAGCACAATCACAACGCAAGATGGCACACAGATTTACTACAAAGATTGGGGTACAGGACAACCCATTGTCTTCAGCCACGGTTGGCCTTTGAATTCTGATAGTTGGGAAGCTCAAATGCTGTTTCTAGCAGACCACGGATTTCGGGCGATCGCTCATGACCGTCGTGGACACGGGCGATCGAGCCAGCCCTGGAACGGAAACGAGATGGATACCTATGCTGATGATCTCGCGACGCTGATTGAAACACTAGACCTGAGCGGAGCTAGCTTAATTGGTTTCTCCACAGGTGGCGGTGAGGTTGCCCGCTACATCGGTCGCCACGGCACAGCGCGAGTTGCAAAAGCCGCACTGATCTCCGCTGTTCCGCCACTGATGCTGAAGACAGAGAATAATCCTGACGGACTGCCGATCGAGGTATTCGATGGGCTTCGTGCTGGCTCCCTGGCTGACCGATCGCAGCTCTATAAGGATCTCGCTAGCGGCCCCTTCTTCGGCTTCAACCGTCCGGGTGCCAACGTCTCCCCCGGCATGATTGACTGGTTTTGGTTCCAAGGAATGCAGGCCGGACACAAGAACGCATTCGACTGCATTAAGGCATTTTCTGAAACAGATTTCACTGGTGATCTCAAAAAGTTCGACGTACCAACGTTGATCATTCATGGCGATGATGATCAGATCGTGCCAATCGGTGCCGCTGCTCTAGCCGCCGCCAAACTGGTGAAGAATGTCACTCTGAAAATCTATCCCGGCGCACCTCACGGTTTAACAGATACGCACAAGGAACAACTCAACAACGACCTTCTATCGTTCCTCAAGGACTGACACTAGACGTTGCTGTGAGACATCTTTCTCAGAGGGATGAACCCCGGTGTAAGCATTAGCAATTATTCGCCGCAAGCATTGTGGATTGTATTCAACAAAGAGATTCAGCGATCGCCACGAGAAACTCGAACGTTTAATCGGTGTTGCTGAATACAGGTATGAATTCAAGATTTCGGAATGGCTATAAGCCAAGTAGGGTGAGTTTTGTAACTTCAAGCCAAAAGTTGATTCATACCGTGAATCAGCAACGCCGTTTAATCTTTCACTCGTATCAACTTTAAAGCAGAGGTAAGAATGATCACACTTGAGAACAAAGTCGCTTTAGTCACTGGAGCCACGTCAGGAATCGGTAAAGCGACTGCTCTCGCACTGGGAACCGCAGGTGCAAAGGTTGTTTTTTCAGGCAGACGCGACCCAGAAGGAGAGGCAACCGCTGCAATGATTCGTCATGCTGGCGCTGAATGTTTATTTGTACGTTCAGATGTATCGAGTGAGGAAGATGTCAAAGCGTTAGTGCAGAAGACAATTGAGACCTACGGACGCCTCGATTGTGCCTTCAATAATGCAGGGATTGATCTACCTCCAAAACCCCTGCATGAACAATTGATCGAAGACTTTGACAAACTCATGGCAATCAACGTGCGGGGACTCTTTTTGTGTATGAAACATGAGATTGGGCAAATGCTGTCTCAAGGATCTGGAGTGATTGTCAACAACTCTTCAGTCGGAGGTTTAGTTTCGTTTCCAGGGGTATCTATTTACAGCGCGAGTAAACATACGGTCATGGGGCTGACACGAGGGGCAGCCCTCGACTATGCCAAACAGGGTATTCGGATCAATGCGATTAATCCTGGCTTGATTGCGACTGAGATGACGGATCGTTTCACTGACAAGTTGGGCAGCACGGCAGATGGTTTAGCGTCTATGGTGCCAATGGGACGCATGGGTCAGGCAGAAGAAATCGCTCAAGCCGTGGTTTTTCTCTGCTCTGATGCTGCCAGCTACATTACTGGCCAACCTCTGGTCGTAGATGGCGGATTCACAGCGAGCTGATCAAGACAATCAAAATCAGGGCTACTATCTCGTCGAAGAGGCGTGGAGCAGTTTCCGCCAAATCCGTTGACGAAAACCCTGAAACCGCCAACATCAAATCCTCTCGCTAGCGGCAGTCGCAGTGAAGCATTCCACCCTAAAAGTGTATCCAGGCGCACCCCACAGTTTAACAGATACGCACAAGGAACAACTCAACAACGACCTTCTATCGTTCCTTAAGGACTGACACTAGACGTTGCTGTGAGACATCTTTCTCGGAGGGATGAACCCCGGTGTAAGCATTAGCAATTATTCGCCACAAACATTGTGGACTGTATTCAAAGAGATTCAATTTTAGGAGTAGAACCCATGAAATTAAAGCCTATCAGTCAGCAAGTAGTCGCCATCGTTGGCGCTTCTAGTGGAATTGGCAGAGAAACAGCCCTGCGGTTTGCCAAAAAAGGGGCAAAGGTTGTTGTTGCAGCTCGTAGCGAGTCTGGGTTGGCAACGTTGGTGGAGGAAATTAAACAGTTGGGTGGAGAAGCGATCGCTGTCATTGCTGATGTCAGCGAATTTGAACAGGTAAAAGCGATCGCCGATCAGACCATTGCCACTTACGGACGACTCGATACCTGGGTACATCTATCGGGAACCAGCATCGTTGCACCGTTTGACCAAATAACACCGGAAGAATTTAGAAGGGTCATTGATGTCAACCTGAATGGACAGGCGTATGGCGCGATGGTGGCTCTACCGCACCTCAAAAAACAGGGAGGTGGGGCACTTATTCATGTTTCCTCATTAGCAGCAAGAGTTCCGTTTCCATTACAAAGTCCCTATGCAGCTTCCAAGCACGGCGTAGCAGGCTTTTTAGATTCCATGAGAATTGAATTGCAGTACCAGAAACAGCCGATCAGCGTCACTAATGTGATGCCCGCCATCACAAATACCCCCATTTTCAACAAAATTCGGACGAAGCTGGGAGTAGCGCCTGCTGGATTACCGCCTTACAACAAACCCAGCACCGTTGCTGATGCCATTTTATATGTGGCTGAGCATCCTACCCGTGACTTTGTTGTGGGTGATATGGGGCGAGTATTAGAGATGCTGCAACGCATTGCCCCGTCGATTATCGATCGCTTATTTCTCCAGGTTGGCTTTACCGCTCAGCTGACAGGTGAGCCAAAATCTGCGGATGCACCCGACAACCTATATGCCCCAATCTCTGGTTACGACACCGTAGAGGGCGACTTTGGCAAGTTGAGCGTACCCAGCTTCACGGATTGGCTAGATAGAAACCCGCCGTTTAAGTGGGGTGCGCTCACAGTAGTTGCTGCCTGCGGATTGATTGCCATGCTGGGGGGTATTTCAGGCTAAAAACCGTGTTGTTATGGTGTCGCAACTGAAGGCATGACGATGGGTTCCACGCTGATTGACCCCTGTAGCGTTGGTGACCTGCGGTTGCGATCGCCTAACCCACTCGATGGTAGGTTTCAATTTTCTCTTACTGCCAACTCAATGCCGACAACATTTTGGAGAGAACGATTATGAAAGGTTACGGGTCAACGGGGCTTGAAGGCATACTTCAGAAAAGCTACACAGTTAAGATTAGCGAGTACATTGGCAGCGGCTGGAAAACGTTCAAGAAAAATCCTGCTGGGTTTGTTGGCTTTACACTTGTGTTTTTCTTGATTAACCTTGCGATCGCTAAAGTTAGCCAGTCTGTCACTCTAGAGGGGTTCATCAGCTTCTTAATTTCTGCTCCTTTAAATGCAGGATTTTTAATCGTGGCATTTAAACTTTTGAAAAATCGAGCCACAACGTTTGGTGATTTCTTTAGGGGGTTCAATAACTACCTGCCGCTTTTCCTGGTCAGTCTCGTTTCTAGCCTGGTGATTGGCATTGGGTTGTTATTGCTTCTCATTCCTGGTCTTTACCTAGCAGTCGCCTACATCTTTGCACTGCCCTTAGTACTTGAAAAGAAGATGAGCTTCTGGGATGGGATGGAGCTGAGCCGCAAGCTGATTTCCAAACAGTGGTTCTCTTTCCTTAGCTTTGCTTTGGTGTTGATACTACTAAATCTAGCAGGTGTTTTGCTGCTGGGTGTGGGTCTGCTAGTGACGATTCCGATCAGTACTTGCGCGATCGCTGCCGCTTACGCAGACATCGTGGGTTTACCATCTAGCAGTGCTGATTTTGGAAGCGATGTTAGTACCTGAGTGCCTTTCCTGGGCAAATCTGCTTAAAGAAGGTGGATAGTTTTTGACCAATCGCCTTCTTCATCTACGCCACTCGATGGCAGGTTTCAATCTTCTCTTACTCTTAGTGCCAACTCAATACCAACAACATTAGAACAAGCTATGAACGTTGACTCACGCACTGATGTTTTTGATGTCATCATCGTCGGTGGCGGTCCAGCCGGTTTGACTGCTGCCTTGATGCTCGGACGAGCCTGCAAACGGGTCTTGGTCTGCGATGCTGGAAAGCCACGCAATCAAGTTGCTCATGCTGCTCATGGTTTCTTGTCTAGAGATGGAATTTCACCGGCACAACTGCTGCAAATTGGACGAGAGCAATTGCATCCTTACGATGTTGAAATTCAGGTGGGTGAAGTAGTCGATGCTCAAAAATTGGGTGATCGCTTTCAAGTGACCCTGAGTGATGGCAACCAATTTGTTGGTCGCAAACTACTGTTAGCCACGGGTATGAAAGATTCACTTCCGGCAATTGATGGATTCGCAAAACTCTGGGGTAGCAGCATTTTCCACTGTCCTTACTGTCATGGTTGGGAAGTGCGAGATCAACCTTTAGCGATTTATGGCAGAGGTGAGGTAGGACTTGAAATGACATTCATGCTGACCGGCTGGAGCCGCGATTTAGTATTGTGTTCAGATGGTTCTGCCGAATTAACTCATGAGCAACGACAGCAGTTATCAAATTGGGGGGTTCAGCTACGCGAAGAAAAAATTGCTCGACTCGAACATCAAGACGACAAACTAACAGGGATCGTCTTTACGAACAATAAAATGCTGCCCCGTCGTGGTATATTGCTGCGCCCTCGATCGTATCAGCACAGCCATCTAGCCGCAAAGTTAGGTTGTAAACTTGGCAGCGATGACATTGTACAAGTGGATGAGAGTAAGCAAACCTCGATTCCTGGACTCTATGCAGTGGGCGATGTGTCTAGTCCTTATTCACAGATCGCCGTAGCAGTAGCAAGTGGGACACTCGCTGCTGTTTCCATCAATCACACTTTGACTGAAGAAAATCTGGTTCAACTTAGGTAATCAGCGATAAGGAGCTATGAGTCATGTTAAAGTCCGAGACTTTTGCATCAAATCAACAATTTATTAATGCTTGGAGTTACTTCGCCAGTACATGTCCTGAAGGAGAAGTTTTAGAAACAAATGAGTTAGTCATCACCTGGAGCGGTACAGATAATTTCTTTATCAATGCTGTCTTTTTTACTGAATCTGTCCGTGACGAGGTTGAGCTAGAAACAAAAATAAAAATGGCTTATGATTATGCTAAAAAGCGCAATCAGCCCTGGTGGATGATAGTCGCTGAAGACTCGATACCAGAGTTCCTTAGTCCTCAGCTCGATGAAGTCTTTGCTCGACAGGGGCTTGTTCCCTTACTCAGGATGGCTGGTATGGCTACTGAGCAACTGCTTCCTTCAACAAGACATAGTTCAAAATTAGGTAGTGGTGAATAGTAATGGTTAAGAGCGAAGGGAGGCGTTGTAATGATGCACAAAATACCAAATCGCACCAATGTGATTACTCAACTTCTTGGAGAAAGATCAGGTTTTACGAACTAAGCGCCCCACTCGTTGCCGTAAGGTGTTGTTGAACCGTTCGATATAGCTAGTTTTTCCCGTTTCTTTGCCGACTGCGCGATGCCGCTTTCGGGCGTAGTACCTGCTCATACGCCTCCCAAAAATCGGTGTAGCAAATCGCGCACTGGTGGTAAACAGCTGGTAAGGATTGCCAAAGCCCCTTTGCGCCTTGCCGAGAACGATCTCCAACGAATACGCCAACAATCTCACGGCTACCAGCATCAATGGCCAGCCAGATCCATTGTTTATTCGTTTTAGCGCCAACAAACGACCACATCTCGTCCAACTGAATTATCAGCCGACCCGGTTTTTTTGGGTGAGTTCGACAGTTTTTGGAGTTTGATAAAACTTCTGATTGACGTACATTTGCAGCCAACGCTCAGAAACACCCGTTCCCCGTGCAATTGCGGCAAGTGCAAGGCGTTCGAGCAACAACTTATCAATCAATTGACGAGTTGCCTCATCAATCGGTTGTCGGGTCGCATTCTCGACGAACTGTCGCCCACACTCCTGGCAACGGAATCGCGTTTTGCCGTAATGGGTACGTCCGTATTTGATGATTTGAGCTAATTGGCACTTGGGACAGTTCATTGCGCCGTTTGTAATGGTTGATGTCTCTTGAGTACCAGCCTACCATTACTATTCATTACTATCCAAAATTAAACTGTGTTAGTGTGAATAACTTGGAGATGAGACGAGCTGTCGCTGACATTAATGCGATTAGTTCTAATCTTCCTCTTGCACCTTTTCGCGAAATTTTAGAACTTGATCAATTTTGGCAAGAGACGGTATTCGGTACACTGGGTTTTGTGGAAAATCAACCCGTATCAACGGCGATAACGTTTCTGATAAACGATGAATTTTATCTAGGATTGGTTGCAACGTTACCGGATTATAGAAATCAGGGTTATGCTGAAGCCGTTATTCGGCACTCTTTAGAACACGCAGAGCAACGCTATGGCAAAAAACGTACTGCTTTACATGCAACTCCTGCTGGCTTTCCGGTATATCAAAGAATGGGCTATCAACCAACTGCTTATTTTAGGACTTATACCTGTTGAAGTGAAAGGAAGGACATACTGTTCAAGTTTCCGATCTCTACCAAATGAAGTGGAAAGCGATTACAGATCAACAGGACTTCTTTCATCTTCAAGACACAGAACGCTTCAGCTACATTCGTGAATTTAAACAAGCTTTTGCAGACTACACTCAAGCGACTGACATTGAAGTAAAACAAGAGAAATTGTTGTGGGCGGATGCTGTCATTTTTTAATTTGCAATATGGTTGTTCTCTATGCCTGCGTATTCACCGGCCTTCAATAAGATTGAGCGATGCTGGTCTTGGCTTAAAAGTCGAATTCGCAAGCAACTCGACCAGGCAAGATTGTCTACGCGATGCAATGGAGCATGTCCTACACCTAGCGTCCTAACCGCTCTGGCGGTTGCTATAATTCTGCTGCACTGGAGCGAATTCAGGGAACGATTACAGACAAGACTGATTCACATTCAATGCAGTAAGAACTAGTTATGTAAAATTCTTGTTTGAGCAGCGTTTTTCTAGGTGTTTGCTCTAAGTACGGACAAAAATTGCAAAATTCTAAAACAGTTAAGATTGTAGCTTTCGATATTAAATGAAAGTAGTTGATAACTCAGCAAAGTTAACTACTTTTACTCGGAAAAAAGCAATCAAAAACAGGGCAAGAAATTTTATCGGCACCATACCTGCCAAAGTACGTTCGCAGGATTTTGCGAAGTGCAGTAATTTGGAATGTATTAAACGTCAGTTTGCTTAAGGACGTTAAGGATTAATAATAGACTGAAATGACGCAAACACAGTTAAAAAACAGCTGAATTCCATGACCGTAGAAAACGGATCTCAGTTTATCCCGAACTCACGTTACTCAATTTTTGGCAGGACTCTTTTCATTTAACTAGCGATAATTTCCCAATAATTTCTGATAAGCCTGGTGTTTTTTCTGTGTCTATAGCTATTGCTTAGGCTTTGTACATAACTTCTGCTTAAATTGCATCTTAACTAGAAAAAGTCGAGTGGATTGCATTGAATAGAAGTTCTAGAAATAGGGTAGAAGAAAAGCAAGTTAGCATTAACAAAGCCTGACTCAACTTTCATGTGTTTGGCAAGAAAATTATACCTAAAACCTGATCCTCAAGCTTCCTTTTAGATTTCCGAGCAACAAATCTATCAAATAAAAGGAATTCCATTATGAATTATGCAGCTTTTCAGAAATATGAGTTTCCCTCCAGTCCGCAGAATATTGCATCCAAAACTCCTAAAAAAAGAAGGCTGACAGCTCAGTGGCTAACTGTAGATGCAAGTTTATTTGCAATTGTATTACTTCTGAGAAGTGACATAAATCACTTTTTCAAGATTAGAAATTGAGTCTAGTAGACCTTCAAATAAGGAAATTTTTTTCCTGAAGAAACTCCCCCATTACATTCTTTCAAGAGTGAAAACATGAAGCTTTACTATCGTGGTTTGTGCTACGAACACGACCCCTCAAAGGTTGAAAGCAGGAAGAGAGGACAGCCCTTTAAGCAAGTTCGTGGCTCTGGTCCCGCTTATAATCTGATTTACCGTAGAGTTACTTATCGTATCCATCCGAATGCGAAGCAGAGTGAAGTTCCTGTACAACCAGTAGCTTATAGATTGATGTATCGAGGCATCGCCTACTTTGTGAATAAAACTGCACAGGGAGAAGTTACCGTAGTTACTCAGCCTGCAAGCACTTCAGAACTTATCATGTCAGAAGATAAATACCATAATGCCTCTAAGACACGAGATGAATTCTTGTACGATCTCAATCTTTTAGGTTTATGGTCAGAATGTGGCAGTAATTGGAGTTCGACTGTTAAAGGAAAAATCCAAGCCGCTACCAACGAACCCATAGTACAAGAGGAACCTAACCTAACAAATAAAATAGTCTTGTTTGGAGCTTTAACGGTTCTTGCCTTACTGATTGCAGCTACGTGGATGCAGGCTCCAAAAATTCATCAAGTAATGCAAGAGGCAGGCAAAACTTCGATTGAACAACTGATTCTCAGATACTACTGAGAAGTTGAAAGATTCTCATGAGTAATTGATGGGCTTTCTGCTAGTGCAAAGTGCAATTTGCGATTAAGCGAGCGCGAAAATTAGGCCTACTAGCTTCCTACGTAGACAGCACAATTCGCTCGCTCAGATTACCTCAAGGGGCGTTCACCTTTGTCGGTAAAACATTGTTACACAAGGAAGTGGATTTATATTCTTTTACTAAGTCTTTAAAGGTTTACTGAACTGATCGCCTTAACTCAGTGTTTAACTCAAAGAAGTTGATACCACTGATTTTTAATAGGTTATCGGTTGTGTCAAATCCAATAACTGTCGATACTTAAAATCTTTAGCCAAAGAAGTGATCGCGGTTGCTAAGGGTTGATTTAACTCACTGATTTGAGCAATCAAGGTCTGTATCAACTCGACATCAAGATTGTAGATAGCTTGACGGAGGTTAGCAACTAAATCGGGAGGTAAGGCAGCGATTGCCTCTGGAGTCAAGATTTCTACCTTAGTTTCAATAGATGCGGCAGTAGATTCAGCATACACGAAGCGCACCCCAATATGTTTGTGTAGAGCGTCAAAGATGTCAGCCTCTCGGAAGGGTTTGTGGATAAAGTCATCGCAACCGACTCTAAGGGCAGTGGTTCGCTCTTTCTCTAAGGTATGGGCAGTCACCGCAACAATTGCTATAGCTTGACCCGTTTGGATCTTGGCTTGTTCATCCTTCCTATTTCTTTCCCGAAGTCTGATCTGTTTAGTCGCTTCATACCCATCCATCATGGGCATTCGCATATCCATAAAGATTAAGTGTGGAGAATATTTCTCCCAAATCTCAATCGCCTCAATACCGTTACTAACTTCCCACAGTTCAAAGCCAAAGGGAGAAAGCAACTTTGTTAGTAGTTGGCGATTTTCAAGAGCGTCGTCCGCAATTAGAATACGATAGCTCAGTTGATTGGGTTCTAGGGCAAGTACTCGACGGGTTGGTTGTTGGCTTTTGATGTCAGCAGTTTCAACCACGCTGAGTTTAATGTCAAACTTGAAGACAGAACCCTTGCCCACCAAGGAACTAACAGTTATTTCCCCCCCCATCAGTTGCACAAACAAGCGTGCTATAGCCAACCCTAATCCTGTCCCTTCCTGCAATTGTTGACCTGTTTTCGTTTGTACAAAGGGTTGAAAAAGCTTGTCTAACTCCTCTTTGGCAATGCCAGAACCCGTATCTTCAACTTCAAAGGTAATTGTGTGTTGTCCGTTTTCTTTTACCACTGCTTCCTGTAAGGGTGGGTTTAACGAAGTTGTCTGTTGCTCCACACTCCACCTGGTTAAACCCGCCCCTACAACCGCTGACACTCTTACCGAAACGGTGCCTGCTTTCGTAAACTTAATTGCGTTAGAGAGCAGATTAATCAAAACTTGACGCAACTTGACTTCATCGGTGCGTACATGTTGGGGAACATCTGGAGTTCGGTTAAATAGCAACTGTAACCCCTTACTGTCAGCCTTAAGCTGAAACATACATTGCAAATCGTCTAGAAGATAATAGAGGTCGAAGGGTGTTTCGTTGAGCGTAGCGCGTCCTGCTTCGATTTTGGATAAATCTAAGAGTTGATTAATCAGAGTGAGTAGATGTTCTCCACTGCGAGTTATGGTACCCAGGTGTTCTTGCTGTTCCAGGGGTAGATTAGGCGATCGACCCATCAATTGGGAAAAGCCAAGAATCACGTTGAGGGGAGTACGCAGTTCGTGGCTCATATTTGCTAGGAAAGTGCTTTTGGCTTGGTTGGCGGCACTCGCAGCATCTTCGGCTTGTTTTGCACGGGTGGTTTCCCGCTCTAGTTCCAGGGTACGCTCCTTGACTTTTTGTTGTAGCGTCCGTGCATAATCTTCTAACTGCTGATTGGAGAGTTTCAGGTTTCGAGCGAGTACGTAGCCGTTACTGATAATGGCAGCCCCAACCAGAGCTATTAGTGGGGAAATCGCAATCAGCCACCAGCCTGCCAAAAACAGCAGGTACGCGCTGCCCAAAAGAGTAATCCCGAAAAACAAGACGGCAATAACTGTCCGTCGAAGAGATGTTGATGTCCAGCCTAATATGGCCCCAATCCCCGACCAAACTAAAATCCATAAGCCTTCTAATGGCTCAGAACTGGCTTGGAGTAAAGGTCGCCCGTCCAGTGCTGCACTCAACAGTTGGCTAGTCAAATGGGCATGAATCTCAACGCCAGCCGATGCAGTACCCAGCGTCGTACTATAGGAGGTGTAAAAGCGATCGTTGATACTCTCTGCCGTTGCACCAATCAAAACAATGCGATCGCGTATCAAATTCGCTGGTATCTGACCCTCTAAAACAGCCGTCATCGAGATAGTACGAAAGCCATGCCGTAGTCTGCGAAAATTTGACAATATCTGATACCCTCCGACATCAGCACGGATATAGCCCCCGTCATTTGCTTTTAAGGGAGCAAATACGGCTCGACCCAATCTAAATTTGCTCTTGCTACGGTCAACTTCTTGGGGGGTAATGCCTTCAGTTGCAAGGTAAGCAAAAGCCAGTTTTGCCCCCAAACTTAATATTGGTTGATTGTTCTGGGTTCTCAGATACAGTAAACTGCGACGGAGCTTGCCATCAGTATCCAATACCAGATCGCTTGCGCTAACTTGACCAAGCTGGAGCAACGTTGGTGGTGCTTCAACAGCATCACTGTCAGCTTTTTTTACCACTGTCTTAATACCAATCAAGTTGGGTGTAGAGGCAAAGACCTTGACCAATTCCTGATGACCAGGCTCGACTGGTAAATTTCGATAGAGATCTAGACCAATTGCTCTCGGATTCTGTTGTTTGAGTGTTAAGAGCAAGCGAGCCATTACAGCATCTGACATCGGCCACTGTCTCAGTTTCTTAATGTCCGACTCGTCAATCGTGACAATGACAATTCGAGGGTCGGCAGGCTCTAGAGGACGCAGGCGAAAAAATTGATCGAGTGCTACTAACTCCAATAGTTGTAGGGCTCCTGCCAAACGCAGAGCAACTAATACTCCAGCTATACTAGGAGCCGTTATCAATACCCCACGCCATTGCCAGATTCGCTGTTTCAGCGTTGTCCACATAAAGCGATTTTCAATTGAATCCAATCTAACTGCTGGGACAAAATAAAGGGATTTTCAATTGAATCCAATCTAACTGCTGGCACAAATTGATAGAATACTATTTTTTAACTAGCTGTGTAGCTATAGAATTCAATCCACCTGAGTTGAGCAGTTCTTTCCACGCTGCACTCACGCTCGGATCGGCGGGTTGGGAGTGTTGTAGCTCAAACAGCGTGAAGACTGCTTCATACCAAACATCAGCAGTTCTATATAAAGAAACACGCTTCTTTGGTGCTGCCTTTTCGATTTGATTTATCAGGGCTGAATTGAGTTTAGTTCGTCGAATCCTGCCACGAACGAATTGGTCTTGTAGTCGGTTTTTAGGGTCACAAATCATAGCAAACGACCACGTATAATCCTGACCAATCTCCAAAGGCGGTGCATTAGGCGGTAAGCTAAAGCTGACAATGCCGGAAGTATTGGTCAGACCAAAGGTCGTCTGGTAAATACCCTTATTGTTTTGATCGAATAGACTAAATTCTGCCGTTTGGGCAGTAGTTTGTGGAACATAGGCTAGAAATGTCGGACGCTCTGCTACCGTTAACCCCGGTTCAGTAACTGGACTCAAGGCGGTGAGAGGTGGCTCTGAAGTTATTGCATCCTGCGGGCATCTGCCTCCGTCTCGCGTACCTCCCCCCGTCGTCTCGTCAGGATTATTTGGCGGTGGTGGTAATTGAGCATTGATTTGCCTCTGATTATAGCTGTCATAGTTTGAGATTTTGAGGTGCGATCGCGTTTTGCCCGGTAGCGAAGCTAATTGCGTCTGTATCCTTGCTAAAACACTAGGAGCAATAACCAGTTCTAAACTCAGAGCAACCCAAAAGGGTGCAAGAGGCAACAGGAATTTTATCCAAACCATGAGTAAGCTATCCCCTATTCCCTGATTACCAAGTTCTAGATAAAACTAGGAGGTGCAGCAGCTACTTTTGTTTTTTGCTACTCGCTGTAACGTACTGTAGATGCGTCATACATTATGACAAGCATCAAAGCCAATTTCCCAAGAGAATGAAAGGTGCCCAGTAATAAGGATGCTCGTATTGGGGCTGTTTCAATAGTTCTAGTTGAGCAGTACGAACGGCTTGGGATTTGGTCACTCCTGGCTGACCTAGTCCTTGGTAAAACTCTACCATGAAGAATGCAGTCGAGCGGTCATTCACTGACCATAACGTTGCGAGAGTGCTGCGTGCTCCTGAGCGTACAGCTAATCCAGCTAGTCCCAAAGCCGCCCGTCGATCGCCAGTTGCCGTCTGGCACGCACTTAGAACCAGTAATTCAATCGGGTTTAATTCACCTTGTTCTCTGGATCGGAGTAGGGTGTCCAATTGTTTAACATTAATGCGATCATCCCAAGTAAGAATAAATGTATCTTCAGCCCTAGAACTAAACCGACCGTGGGTTGCCAGGTGAATTACAGGAAATGGCGCTGAATTGAGTTGACTTTGGAGGGTTGTGCTGGTAAAAGTTTGATCCAGAAGTACTTGAGAAGGTATCTCAGACTCGATCTGATTAACTTCAATAGCTACAGATGGTAAAGCTGAAAAGCCTTGACGCGCTTCGCTCAGTCCGCCCACTAATCCTTTAAGCTGTTGGCGTTCTAAGGGTTGGGGCTGGAGCAATTGTAGACCTGGGGCGAGAGCAATGTTGTACTTCTCTATTAGATACTTTTGACCGTCGTAGAGAGCTGCCATTGGCAGGTTTCGTAAGGAGCTATCTAGCACAAATACCAGGGTGGTGACACCACTTGCGGCTAGCTTATCTTCCGCCGATCGCAGAAGTAAGTCATACACTTGTTTTGCTATGGGCAAACGCTCCTGGGTAAAGGACGTGGGTCTTAGGGATTGTTGCATCTGGTCTAAGATGCGCTCTACTTCACTCTGAGGTAAAGAAGTTTCGTAGTAGCTCAAGGGTTGCTTGGGAAAGGAAAGGATAACGGCTAATCGATTTGGCAGAATAATTGGGTAGATGATCGCCGTCTGAGGATTAATTTGGTCAACCTGTACGGGTTTAGCCGTTAAACAGGCTTCCTGAAAGAAGTTGTCCAGTTCTGCCAACTGTAGCGATTCAATGACTTCACGAGCTTGTTTGAGGTTTTGCTGACTGGGTTCACCGCCTTGCGGGGATTGTAGAAGCAGTTCAACTAACTCTCTGTAAACGGGTTCCACACTCTCCCGGAAAGAGAACTGCACATCGGTATTGATGCTGACTAAATCCTTGCGTAGGTAGCTGAGGGTGTTGACAGCTTCCGTGTAAGCTGCGATCGCGCTTGCGCGCATGGCTTCGTTTACCCCTGCTTTGTGTGTGTGGGAAGAACCTATCGCGTCTGGCTTCGAGTTATTAATGTCTCCCTGAGCTTTCAACAGCCGTCCTAAATGCCACTGCCACTGGTAGGCAATGTCTGGTGCATTAATAATCTGAGCTAGGATTAGCGCTTGTCGAGTTAGCTCTTGAGCGTTGTCCCACTGCCGAGTCTGTTCGTACAAAGTACCAAGACTGCCAAGAGCGTAAGATTCTGCTCTGGCATCGTTTAAACTTCTCGCTTGTTGGAGGGCATTCGCTAACAGTCGAGCAGAGGCGAGTATAGGTTCAGTTACTCCCCCTCCTCCCTCTCTCCCTATCTTCATCAGGCTCTGGGCAAAGTCAATTTGGGTATAAACAGCTAGGCGACTGGGAGGTAGTTCAGCAAGTTGGGGTTGGATTTGAGTCCATAGAGTTTGAGCCTCTGCCGATCGTTTTGCCTCGATTAACAGGTTTAGTTGAATGACTTGAGCTTGAATTTTAGTGGTGGGCAAGGGAGCAGTTTCTGCTGCTTGACGATAAAACTTCAGGGCTGTGTCAGTCTCCCCCTGAGCACGAACGGTATTGCCCAAGCTCATAAGGATGCCACTAATGTCTGAAGCTGATTCATCTTCATCTAAGGATAAGCGCGACTCTTCCCGCAATCGTTCAGCAATTGCTAAACTTTGCTGCAAGACAATACGGGTTCGATCTAGATCGCCGACAAGACGTAGGGTATTACCAAGGTTACGCAATCCAGCTACCTTAAGCGCCGAGTCGGGTTGCTTTTGGAGAGTCTTTTCCACCTCCTCTAAGATCATGGTGGCTCGTTTGTACAGCCCCAGTGCTTGCAAGGCTCTAGCTTGGTTAATTTGGCTACCGAGTATCCCGACTTCATCACCCGCTTTCTGGTAGGCAGCTTCAGCTTGTTGCCAGGTTTCCACAGCATCGGACTCTTGACCTTGAGTTAATTGCAAATTCCCTTGAGTGTTGAGGACTTGGGCAAGAATGAGTTGGCGATCACTGGTCTGTTGTTTGTTGTTCGCCAGAAGTTGGAGACTCTGGGTTATAGCTTTGGTTGCTTCAGTCCATTGTCCGAGTTGCTCGAAGGCAGAGGCCAGAAAGCTTAAGGTTAGGGCTTGGTTAAGTACATCCCCTTGAGCTTCAAACGTTGTTGCTGCCCGTTGCCAAGCCGTTACTGCTTCTGAAAATTGTCCGGCTTGGTAGAGTTCTTTTCCCTGTTGGATTGCGTCAGAGAGTTTAGGGGCTAGGTATTGGGGGCTTGGGGAGTTGGATTTGGATTCAGATTGTTTAGCCGTTAAATTAAGCCCTGGCGAATGGAATTCGCGGCTATATAAACCAAGTCCGCCTGCGCGGACAACACTACCAACTTGGCGATTTGACGACGGTGATGCAATTGTGGTGTGCAGGCTGACGGCTGCGATCGCTCCCACCAGAGCTAATAAGATGAACACAAGCCATCTTTGCTTCTGTAAGGGGCTACGCTTCAAGAAGAACTTTGCCTGGCGGACTCGCTTAGACATAGGAGTTTTCCAAAATTTTGGGAGTGTCAAGACCCATCGCAATTAACTGGCTGTCCCCAACGATTGGGAGAGGTCACATTAGGCGCACTTGCCGTGAGCATGACCTTTCCATCGGCTCCAAAGACCCACCCAGTCGCTTCTACCCGCGCTAATTTACTGCTGGGGGGGTTAGTGGAAGGCGGTAAAGTTCCATTAGCAGGAGTAGTGTTCGGCTGACGGCTAACTCTAGCAGGAGTGCGCCAGTCTCGCCAACGGGGGTCATCTCCCAAGGCTTGTTGAGGGGTAGGCGGCAAGCCCCCACGACCCGTGACTACGAAGGAACTGCCTTGAACATCTCGACACCCTTGAGCGATCGCGTCCGACGCATCGACTACTTCTGTAGGCAATTCGGCTAGTCCTCTTGAGGGGTCAATCCCTGGCGTGATCAGGTTTACTGTGCCACTAAACTCCGAACTGGCTCCCGTGGCGGTGATGTCGCTTAAGCGAGTTGGTTGCTCTCTAAACTCAATGCCAAAGATGCCCGAAGCTCTCACGGTTACGTTCCCGCCACGGAAATCCTCAGAATTAGCAGTGATGTTGCTATCTTCGTTTGGGACGGCAACCAAGTTGTCTGTATCGATGTTGATGTTGCCGCCGGGAATGTCGCTTCCTCTAGCATTAGTCGTGATGTTACTGCCATTTCGCAACACAATTAGGGGCGATCGCAAATTGATATTGCCCCCACCACCAGACGTGTCTGCCCGAATTCTGCCCCCGTTGTCGAGATAGATTTGATCGGCATCAACAAACAAGGAACCCGCACTGCCTGTGCCCTCACTGCTGACCGTTACTTCTGCCTGGTTTTGAATGTTCAAGGTTCCGGTTCGTAGATTTAAGTTGCCACCCGTGCCGCTACCACCCGTCTCGGCGGCAATAATGGAACCATTCCCGGTGAGAGTAATGGATTCAGGAGCGGTAATGGTGAGTTCTCCCCCATTACCACGGCTAGAGGTGGAGGCAGAGATTTGTGCCCCGTCTTGAAGGTTCACCCGCACACTTTGCCCGTTTCCGAGTGGCTGAATGGTGAGGTCGCCTGCATCGGCAGAAGTAGTGGTTTGAGCGAATAGCCCACTATTCGCACCCGACAGTTGGATATCTGGAGCGTTCACCGTGATGTCTCCCGCCCGTCCGCTACCAGAGGTGCTAGTAATCAGTTGCGCCCCTGCTTGAACATTTAATTGTCCGGTAGCGATTTGGATATCGCCTCCGCGCCCTGTGGAGTTAGGCTCGGTATTGGCGAATAAGCCGCTAGCTGCACCTGTTTCGGTGATGGCGTTGGCAACGTATGGACTGATGGGATTGGGAAATCTAGCAAGGCGCTCGGCGTAATTGGGGTCGCTCCCTATGATCGTAAGCTGCTCTCCTGCATTGACGGTGATAGTGCCAGCCCCTCCCTGTCCGAAGGTGGTGGTAATCAGTTGTCCGCCGTTGAGCGCTTCAAAGGAGCGGGCGGCATTGACGGTGATATCTCCCCCCTGCCCATCGCCTCGACTGCGGGCGCTTAGGGCGGCTCCATCTGCAATCCGAAAGGTCTGAGTATGAATGGTAATATCGCCCGCATTGCCCGCCGTATCGCTACTGGTAAACAAACCACTGGGTAAGCCATTGCTGGGAACGCTGCCAGAGATATCAACTCTATCCGCCCTGATGTCGATATTGCCTGCGTCTCCCTGTCCTTGCGTACTGGCTTTGATGAAACCGCCATCTTGTAGGAGTAAAGACCCCGCCCTGATGCGAAGGTTTCCACCCGACCCAATCGCCTGTGGCAGCACTCCCAAGGTAATCCTGGCAGATTCTCCTGAGCCAGAATCTGTTCCACCAACGAGCAAGATGGTGCCACTGATATCTAGATTGATGTCTGCTCCCCGTCCCCGTCCGCCCGGCAATACATCCCCAAACAGTCCAGCATTTGATTTCACGATGAGCTGTTGGGCTTGAATGTTAATGCCAGCACCATTACCCACGCCTCCATCTCCTACAAGGCTCCATATTGAAGTGGAAAATGTATTAGCATTCTCTCCATCTAGGGCAACCGTATCGCGAGCATTAATATTTACACTGCCTGCATTTCCCTGTCCATTCGTGCGGGAAACCAGTTGACTGCCCCTTGTGAGAGCCAGCGACCCTGTCGTGATGTTGATATTGCCAGCGTTACCGACACCAGTTGAGTCCACGACATTGAATACAGCGCTGATATCCTCCAAAGAGACGGTATCGCGAGCACTAATATTCACGTTACCTGCATTACCCGTACCTCCAGGACGCACATTGTTGCTGATAAAGCTGACATCAGTTATGTCTATCCTATCTATTGCGTCAAGTTGAATGTCCCCTGATTGAGTACCAGCAAAGCCTAACCCATCGTTGATCCCAGCTAGAAGTCTACTGCCCTCGCTCAGAGTCACGTTCTGAGCCGTAACGGTAATACTCCCACCTCCCCCAGCTCGAACGTTTATCTGAGCGCTATTGCTCAGGGAAACGTCTGCCCGCGCTACACCATCGGGAAAACTCAACCGCCAGTCACCCGCCGTGCCACTCAGCCCCACCATCCCCTGTCCCGCCACGGCACCCAACTCCACTCGGCTGCCCGGACTAATGATTTGCCCGCCTTCTAACCCGACATCGCCACCGACTAGCAACAGGCTTTGTCCTGCTGGCACCTGTAGCCCGGTTCCGTTGTTCGCTGTTGAGCGGTTAGAGTTAGTGAGGTTAATCGTGTAGGCTCCACTGTCCTCACCCCTACCATTCCAACCACTCAGTGGTGACTCATCTAAGTTTGGAAAAATATTACCGAGTGGACTCAAGGGGTCGTTATCGTAGCTAGAGATGCCTAGGTAGTAAGTGCCGGATACTGTCGGCGTAAACGGCTGGTCTTCTGGCACTGTTGATTGAAGTGTTCCCTCACTGTCATCGTTACTGTGAAGACCCAAACCCGTGGCATCAAACAAGAACAACTGAGTATCTACATCAGTCCCATCTAGCGTTGTTGCCTGAAAGGGTTGACCCTCAGTCAGAAAAAGTTGGTACAAGTCCACGTCACTGTTATCAGAAAGTGTCCCTGAGATAGCGTCAAAGCTTGTCCCTGAAAATTGGCTATTAACTGTCTGACTAGTATCGAGAGTTTGCCCTGCATCCTCCACTTCCGTAAACGGGTTGGTGGAAGATAAGGGTTCAGAGGGTTCAGGTTTATCACTCCTCACGACGATATCGCCTTCCGTGCCATTAAACTGCAAACCTATAGGCACACTGATAGTCAACAGGGGTGGGATGGATGGATTCACTGCGCTGAACTCTGTGCCATCGGCAAACTTTATACTACTTGCCGTACTTGCTACAAACGAACCCCCCACATTCAGACGGGAATTCTCGCCGAAGATGATGCCATTGGGGTTGATCAAGAAAAGGTTTGCAGTGCCGTTAGCTCGAATCAACCCATCAATGTTGGAAATCGATGCCCCGATAACCCGACTGAAGATGTTCTGGATGTCAGCCGCATTGTTGAAGAAAGCAGTACCGCCTGTGGGGACAGAAAACTCGCTGAAGCTGTGGAATAGATTGCCAGCCCGCCTTGCTCCACCATCGATTTGGAAATTGGGATTGCCTGTAACTTGCGATTGTTCACCTAGTGGCAGTGTTGTATCTCCAACTACTTGTGCGGCACAAAGGTTAGAGCTAAAGAGTGCATACAAGACACTGCTAGTCAAAAGCCATTTTTCTAGATAACACCCTTTCATCTCAAGTTTCTGCCTATGAAAGTAGCTAGACTGTATCATTTGACCGATACATAAGTCTTTCTAGAATTGCTAATTATTAGCTATTGCTGACAAGAGCTACTTGTCTAGGTTGGGTTCTGCTAAAATCTTTAAAGTTTGGGCTAGGACTCTCTATCCGTTTTTTGCCTCTTCCGAATTAAGCGGATGCCCGCCATAATTGAATCTCTTGCAACTCTCGCACGTAGTCCTTCGCCTGCGCTTTGACCAAGGTATGACTCCTGAAGTGTTCTATCTGTTGCGTCTCAATCTCGCTACAGTTCTGCTCAACGAATCGCTCCGTGACATATTCCATCACAACGGGTTGCACCCAGAAGTATTCTCCGTCCTTCTCAATTAACGACCGTATCAATAGGGAATTCATTGCTTCTAGCAGCTTGCGCCTGGAGGCGACTGTGACGATGTCCTTCTCTAACTGAGCAAAGGATACGGGTTCTTGACTAACCGCCATCAAATACATCACTTCCTGCTCCAACGCAGACAAGCGATTGAACTGCCCTTCCAAGAGATCGCGGATTTGTTCAAAGGCTAGAACTCCCTCCTGTGCATACTTAAATACCTCCGCAATTGTGCCATTGAAAAGCTCTTGGGCCGCTGCTGCCACCAGCTTCAATACCAGAGGATTGCCTCCATAGTGTTTGCTCAGTTGGCTCCACTCTGCCTCTGAACCTGCAAATTGCCCTTTTTGCTGGAACAACTCTCGCCCTGCTTCGGCTTTGAGTCCCTTCAATGATAGCGATCGCACTTTTGACTTCTCACCTTCGAGCAATGCGATCGCGCTGGGCTTTTCCCGCGTCGTCAGCAGCAAGCAACTTTGATGCGGCACTTCTCCAACAGTCTGGAGTAGTTGAGAGTACTCCTCATACCCGTCTCGACACTGCCCTGCCCGTTCCCCACTGCTCAAAATCGTCTCGGCATTGTCTAAGATTAGCAAACACCGCGAGGAACGCAGGCATTCCATCAACATGGATAATCTTCCATCTATGCTATTGGGTATCACTGGGTTTTCTCCCCGTATCCGCAGTACAAATGACAGGATACTCTCTAGTAACTCCTCCAATGGTGGTGCATTTCGGAGACTTCGCCACACCACTATCTCAAACTCCGTTTGAATTTGCAGCGCCAACTTCACTGCCAGCGTACTTTTGCCAATTCCACCAATCCCCTGGAGTGCCACTAATCTGCAATGATCTGCTATGCTCCACTGCCGAAGCTGGAATAATTCCTCCTCTCGCCCATAGAACTGGGACACATCTGCTGCTTCCCCCCAGTCCTGCTGCGGGTTATCCTGCCGGGTTTGCAACGCCTCAAACAGGGAAGTGGGGTGGGTATAGTCACTCTCGCTCAACTCTAACCCAAAGGCTTGGAAGGCATACTGCAATGACTGCTTGTCTACAGACTCTGTGCGTTTTAGGACTTTGGTAATGGTATTCAAAGCCAACCTTGTGCGATCGCTTAGATCCTCAAGAGTGAAGCGGTTTCCATAGTTTTCATCAAACTCGGCTTGAGTTTTGGCAGCTTGGAACTTGTCCCAGCCGTGAAAGCTGAGTATAACCCCCCGGCTGCGTCTAGCTTTAAAAGGGAATTTGGAAGTCGTCGAGCGGCGATTTGACTTTTCTAAAGAAAAATTTTCTACAGAGGAAAGAGCGTACATATCTTACTGTCCTATTTAGTAACGGCTGTAGAGCTTTTAAAAAAATGAAACTCGTCTAGTTTTGAAACAATAAACAACGATTACTTGAACAATAATTGAGATCAAATTCATTTTGTGTCTCAAAATTCAGCCGTATCTTCAGCCATCCCCTTCAAAATCTTCAGAATTTACAGCTTAATTCTTCAGTTTATTCAAGATGGGTGACTCCTGAAGATCATCCAAGCTACGCTCAATACAGCACCCCTTTCTGGCTGGCTGATGAGTATCGAAGAAATATCACAATTGATCGGAGTAGCGAACAATCAAATTCTTGCTAAAACGGGCAAAGCTTTAGGAGATATCCAAGCGTGCATCCTCGAACAAGCCTTGCAAGGAAGCAAACTCAAGGATATTCGCGTGATTGGGTACGCTGACAGCACCATCCAGAGGGTCTTCTGCCCCGAACTTTGGGAGCTACTGTCAAACGCTACAGGGCAGAAAGTAAGGGTCAATACTGTTCAACTTGTGCTACAGAAACTACTGAAGGAATCAAACCCAGACAGTCTAAAGAAAGAAGACAGTTCTTCTGCATTTTTAGCTCCTCCTTTATCCTCTCCACCTTCTATAGAGCCTTCTAAACGGGTGCCGAACAACTTACCCGCTCCGAGCTGTACAACCTTCATTGGTCGTAAGGAGGAAGTTGCCCGATTGATGGAACTGCTTTCACCTAACCACGCAGCCCACTTGATCAGTATTGATGGCATCGGTGGTGTAGGGAAAACAACCTTAGTTGTGGAAGCCGCCTATCGTTGCCTGCGTACTAGTTACGGTGATGGAGCTTTCCTTGGCGTACCTACCTTTGAGGCGATTATCTTTACCTCTGCCAAAGAATCTTACCTGACTCCCTTTGGTGTTTTGAAAAGCCTTGCTCCTCGACGCACGCTCAACGACATTTTCCGCCAGATCGCTCGTACTCTAGACGACTTAGACATCACCGGAGCTAGTTTTGTAGAGCAAGTAGACCTGATTAAAGATTCTCTGTCGCACCAGCGCACCCTGCTGATTGTGGACAATCTGGAGACGATCGAAAACCAGCAGGATGTCCTGGCATTTCTGTACGAACTGCCACCTACGGTGAAAACAGTCATCACTACCCGCGAACAAATTATGTTTGTCCCCGTGCGTTTGACCTCATTGCCCCAGCCAGATGCTCTCCACTTGATTCAGTATGAAGCGCAAGAGAAAGGAGTAATCCTGAGTCCAGAAGATTCTCAAGCTCTCTACAAAGGAACTGGAGGTGTCCCAGTTGCCATCAGTTATGCCATTGGACAGTTGGCGAATGGCTTCCCGATGGAGGAAGTGCTGGAACGAATGTCTCAAACCACAGGGGATGTTGCTCGCTTCTGTTTTGAGAGTTCAGTGAAACCCCTGCGAGGGCAAACCGCGCACAAGCTTCTGATGTCGCTTGCCCTATTTCCTGTGTCTGCATTACGAGAAGCCCTCGTTCAGGTGGCAGTACCGGACGCTGAAGCTGATGTTGTCAAGAACGCCTTAGCTAGATTGCGAGGACTCTCTTTGGTGAAGCATGAAGAAAACCGTTATGGCATTTTACCCTTAACCAAAGAGTATGCGCTTGCTGAATTGGCTGCTCACCCGGACTTTGAGAGTGAGGCACGCGATCGCTGGATCGGCTGGTACTTAAGCTTTTCCCAAAAGTATAGAGGGCAAGATGCCCAGGAGTGGCAGGCTCAGTTTGAGGGGCTAGAAGAGGAATGGTTGAATTTACAAGCTGTCATTGACTTTTGTGTGGTTGAAGGACGCTATGCCGCTCTGCTCGATCTTTGGCGGAACACGAAGGCATACACTCATATCATGGGTAGCCGGAAAAGTCGCCTGGGACATTGGGACGATCGCTTGATTTGGACGGTATCCCTGATTCAAACGGCAGAACAACGAGGTGATTGGTCAATCCTTGCAGAGATTGTAGTGGATCGAGGCGAGACTCTTACGGCAATGGGAAAACCCGCTCAGTTAGATGAAGCCGATTCACTTTTCATGAAAGCTTGGGATCTACGACAGTATCAAGATCGATTCTTTGAGATGAATTTGTCTAAACATCTGGCGATTCTCCGGATTCAACAGAGGCGATTTGACGAGGCTCAGTCGTGGCTCAACCAAACATTAGAGTTCTTAACGAATATTGAACTTCCAGAGGAACAACGACTGCGATGGCTGACACAAATCCGTTACTACCAAGCCGAGATCTGTTTTAAGCAAGAAGCTTACGACAAAGCCAAGCCACTGTTTTCTGAAGCACTCAACTATGCTCAGACAATTGATTGGCGGAGAGCCATCTTTTCTATTCAAAATTGGTTGGCTGACATTGCAATTGTGCAAGGAGAACTGGACGATGCCCACAAACTTCTGACAGAAGGATTATATGTTGCCCAAGTTAACCAAGATAAGGTTCGCATTGCCTTCTGCCAGTATTCATTAGCGAGTCTAGCCAGAGCGCACGGAAATCTAAGTGAGGCGCGGCAGTGGGCAATTGAAGCGTTTAACAACTTTGAAGTTTTAGGAATGCTACCTGAAGCAGAAGAGGCATGCACTTTAGTCCTCACTCTTGATACAGCTCTTTTAGGAGGCAGCTAACATTCTAGAATAATGGGAGTTCGATTTATACCGCTCAGCAATTTGGTGCATTGCCCAGTTACTAAAAATTTTAGTCTTGCGCTGCTCAAGCCACTCTTTCTAGATACGGATAAATTACTCAGCGTTAGCAAGCTAGTTCTCTTTCCGTTCTTGATAAACTGAAGAATTTCTACTAAGGAAAAGTCCGTTAAGGAGCCTTGAGTACTCATGGTTTTTAATTGAATGCTAAAAGTATGTCGCAGGCAGCAGGGGTTGAATAACCCATCGCACCTGGACCAAACGTTTTTTCAAACAGTTGTTTTGTGCGAGCGAACGCCTCAAGCCATTCTGCGCGATCACCTCGCGTTCCCAGTCCCGGAGAGTGATGTACACAGCCACCAAATAGAGTTTGACAATCATCGTGATATTGTCGATCAGTGGCAATATGAGCGTGCAGGACTGCATCAATTTCTTCGGTGGGTACCAGTCGCATACCCGGATATTGCTGTGCTAGGAATAGAAACAAACCGTACTGCCAGATAGCACGCGCTGCTTGGGCTGGAGTGAAGTCTCGACCCTCGTCAGAGTTGAGCAAATGATAACGGATGGTTTGCCAATCTAGGGTTTGAAGCTTCTTCAGGAAACTATAGCCCACAACTAATTGTTTGTAATTCATCATCGGTCATATCCTCTTGAACGGTGATTCGGTAATCTTGCGGTGTCTGGTTACATCTGCTCAGCTAGTCTGCATTTAACTTGTATGCGAGCAACAGCCTAAATACTGAGACATCCTGAGGTTTCTTTTTTGACTTTTGACTTTTGACTTTCTTAGGGATTCTCTATTCTGGTGATCGCAGCCAATAAGCTCTCAAAGTTCCAGACATCGTTATAACGAATACCGTTGATGAATAACGTTGGAGTAGTGGTGACACCACTGCGTAAGCCACTTTCAACGTCTTCGTTGACGCGATCGGCATAAACGTGCCTCCACATAGCTTGCAGAAACTGGGGTATATCGAGTCCTAGTTCATTGGCATACTCAACGAGATAACCGTTATCTAATGCCTGCTGATGCTCAAATAGCGTGTCGTGCATCTGCCAAAACTGACCTTGCGCGGCTGCGGCTTCAGCAGCTTCCGCTGCTTTTTGAGCCTGGGAATGGATCGAGGTTTGGGGAAAGTAACGGAAGACAAAGCTTAGACGATTGCCGAGTTGTTGCTGAATCGCTTTGATGATCCTGTGAGACTCACCGCAATCAGGAGACTGGTAATCGCCGTATTTTACTAGCACTACTGGGGCGTCGAGTGATCCTTGGATGCGATCGCGTTCTGAGGGAGGAACAGATAGCCTATTACCCTCATTTGCCTGACTCATTGAAGTAAAAAAATGATTTGTGACAACGACGAGATATCATAAAACCTCCTACCTGATTTATCCTTGGTTTCAGTGTAGAGAAGTTGCCTGCTGTTGTCGCCGGATTGAAGTTAGTTTTTTCACCTATAAAAAAGGTCAGCCTTAAGCTGACTCTGAGATGAAGAAATTACTCTAACTTGCGGCTAGGTACTAGGTACTACTTTTGGTGTACCGCAGTGGTCTTTTGTATGAAGTCTATTAGGATATCCGCTCTAAACCTTAAATACTATAAGAGCTAGAGAATTATTAAGATTTTCTTTATAAATCATAGCAAGTAATTATTGCCTTAGCGACTGCTATAAATGCCGATTAGCTGGTTTATGTGGTAGATCGTTCTACAGAACTTAGACAATCTTGGATCTGCCTAGATTGAGGCCTGTTTCCTGCTTCACCCACCCCCTAGATATTAACTATCCCTCGCTTAATTGCTGCGATGACGGCTTGAGTCCTGTCATTGACTCCCAATTTACTCAAGATATTGTTGACATGGAACTTAACGGTACTCTCAGCAATAGACACAGCCGTGCTAATTTCTTGGGTATTCATGCCAGCAACCATCAGACGGACGACTTCCAACTCGCGATCGCTCAGTTGGGGATTGCTCATCCGCTCCGCCAGCTTGGCTCCTATATCAGGTGGGATGTATTTTTTACCGCTGTGAACCGTGCGAATCGCTACCAGAAGTTCGTCAGGTTCAGCATCCTTAAGCAGATAACCCTTTGCACCTGCCCGAAGTCCCCGATAAATATTTTCATCACTATCGTAGGTAGTCAACACGATAATCCGAGCATCATCAAACTCAGTGCAGATAGCAGCAATAGCAGCAACACCATCCATTTGAGGCATCCGCAAATCCATTAACGTTACATCGGGCTGATGTTGGCGGAACAGTTCCACTGCTTGGCACCCATCATAGGCTTGTCCGACAACGGTAATATCTGCCTCGCATTCGAGCAACGCCACCAACCCCTGCGCTACGACGGGATGATCGTCGGCAACCAAGACGCGAATGATGTTTGACTGGTTCACGATCACCTACTCCCTATCGAGCGATACGACAACTTCCGTTCCTCGTCCGGGTTGACTTTGGATTGTTAGCTTTGCGCCGATGCGATCGGCACGTTCTGTCATTCCCATTAGACCAAAACCGTTTTCCACAGAAAAACTGTTGATTTCAAACCCCTGCCCATTGTCCTTGATTCGCAAAATAAACTGCCTTGTCTCATACACCAGTTCAATTCGGATTTCACTAGCTCTGGCGTACTTAAAGGCATTGGTCAATGCTTCTTGCCCAATTCGGAGTACATTATTTTCTACATCTTGAGGCAGGGGATATGCCTTACCCAACACTTCGCAGATAGTATGGGTACTGGAATGGGAAAACATCTGTGACGACAGGCAACGCAGAGCGCTGCATAAGTCACCATCCTCCAACAACTTCGGGCGCAGTGCTTCCACTGAGCGACGGGCTTCGGTGAGTCCAGAGCGAGCTAAATCGCGCCCCACCTTTATATGTTCTTGTGCTGCCGCCGGATCTACCGTAATTTTGCGTGAGGCGGTTCCCAAGTGAACGATGATGCCTGTGAAGGCTTGCGCTAGGGTGTCGTGAATCTCTTGGGCCATGCGGTTGCGTTCTTCTAGCAAAGATGCCTCTAGTGCCTGTTTGTGATCGCGTAGCGCAGCAGCAACCCGTTCACTGATGTCCTGTCCAATTCCAATACTCATACCATTAGAAAGCCGAATACTTGCCCAGGATGTATCCAGATAGCTCCCATCGCGAATCCTGGCTTTGAAGTCTTGCCATTTCCCAGTAGCGGCGAACATGTGTTCCAAAACTGAGGTGCGATACTCTGGGTCAGGAACGCATTCTGTTATCAAATCGATGTTTTCTAGTTCTGTATGAGACCATCCCAATACACGTTCTGACTCCAGATTGACCAATTGAATTCGTCCGTTAGCATCATAAAGAGTCACCATTACAGGAATATGGTCAAAGATTGTTTGCAGCAGTTCCTTCTGCTCAGTTAACCGTGCATTTTGCTCTAAAAGTTGCTTAGAGAGCCGACTAATCCGCAATTGAGTCTCGATACGAGCCAAAACTTCTTTAGCTTCAAAGGGTTTGGTGATGTAATCTACTCCACCCAAAGAAAATGCTTTCACTTTATCGAACACTTCATGCACGGCACTGACGAAAATAACGGGAATATCTTTGGTTCGTTCATCTGCTTTTAGCTTTTCGCAGACTTGATAGCCATCCATCTCAGGCATCAGAATGTCCAGCAAAATCAGGTCAGGTCGAGTTGACTGGACAGACCTCAGAGCCAGTTGACCGTCCGGCATGAGGCGCACTTTATACCCTTGCTCAGACAAAATTCCGCCTAGAAGCTCTAAATTTGCAGGGTTATCATCAACAATTAAAATGTTACATTTTAGGAAAGTATTTTGAGGATTACTCATTTTGAATTAATGGCAAATTGAGTTAAATTTAATAACTGCTTGTACCGGAAATTGTTAACCAATGCAGCAAGGGCATTGGCTAGGGGTTTATTTGAAGAGCGGATTTGGTCGATGAGACTCAACATTAAATCTTTATCGCCATCGATTGTAGCTTGGTGGAGATTAGCCACTAGATTCGTAGGTAAGGCAGCTATGGCATCGGGAGTTATGGCATTCGTCTCGTTTTGGGTTGAAGTGGGTAAGGCGACGGGTTCATCGTAGACGAAGCTCACTCCGAGATGTTTGTGCAGGGCATCAAAGATGTCTGCTTCTCTAAAGGGTTTGCGGATAAAATCATCACAACCCGTAGAAAGGATAATCGCTCGCTGTTCCTCGAAGCTACTAGCCGTGACGGCAACTATTGCTGTAGCCTGACCTTTGGTAGTGGCTTTAATGCGTTTGGTTGCTTCATAGCCATCCATCACGGGCATCCGCATATCCATTAAGATGATGTGCGGCGAACAGTTTTCCCAAAGTTCAATCGCCTGTTGACCATTAGTCGCTTCGAGTAGTTCAAAGCCAACCCTGGAAAGCAGCCTGATTAGCAGTTGTCGATTGTCCCAGCGATCGTCCACAATCAGAATGCGATAGGTTGGTTGGTTTGGTTCGAGGGCAACGACTCGGCGGGTTGGTTGTTGGCTGTTGCTCTGAGCCGTTTCAGCTACGCTAACAGTAATGTCAAATTTGAAAAGGCTACCATGCCCCACTTGGGAGCTAACAGTCATTTCACCTCCCATCAGTTGCACAAACGAGCGTGCTATAGGCAATCCTAAACCCGTCCCTTCGGAGGATTGTTGACCTGTTCTTGTTTGCATGAAGGCTTCAAACAAGCTATCTAGCTCTTCAGAAGCAATGCCAGCTCCGCTATCTTCGACTTCAAACTGCAATTGGTAATTGGTAATTGGTAATTGGTAATTGGAGCTATTTTCCCCATTACCGATTACTGACCTTACCCTTACTGATACGCCCCCTTCACAGGTAAACTTAATCGCATTATTGAGCAGGTTAATTAATACTTGACGCAACTTAACTTCATCAGTGCGTACAAATTGGGGTACTTCTGGCGTCCGCTCAAACAGTAACTGCAACCCTTTATTCTCAGCCTTGAGTTGGAACATATCTTCCAAATCATCTAGAAGGCAATGGAGGTCAAAGGATGTTTCGTTGAGTGTCGTGCGTCCTGCCTCGATTTTGGATAAATCTAAGACTTGATTAATCAGGGTGAGCAGGTGTTCTCCACTGCGGGTGATGATACCCAGGTTGTCTTGGTATTCGGAAGGTAGGCTTTGCGATCGACTTATTAATTGAGAAAAGCCCAGAATTGCATTGAGAGGAGTACGCAGTTCGTGGCTCATATTTGCCAGGAAAGTACTTTTGGCTTGGTTTGCTGCCTGCGCTTGTCGAGTGGCTTCGGCAAGTTCAGCAGTGCGTTGAGACACCTTTTGTTCCAACGAACGGCTGTATTCCCCTAGCTGAGTATAGAGGTTAGCATTTTCAATTGAAATGGCTGCTTGGGAGGATAATAGATTCAATACTTCCAATCGCTCTGGTGTAAAGGCTCCAGCCGTTAGATTATTTTCTAAGTAAAAAAGCCCGACCAGTTTGCCTTGATTGAGCAGTGGCGCACACAAGATAGATTTGGTTTGATGCTCTTTAATGTAAGGCTCATCAGTAAAGCTGCCTTCACGGGTGGCATCATTCAAGACTAAACTTTCTTTCGTGCGAACGACATAGTTGATGATTGCTACAGGAAGATAGTTGTCAATTGGAATTGACTGCAAAACTCTGGTGGTATAGGCATCTACATCTACTGAAGAATCCACCTCACTCCTAGCTTCAATCACCCATTCAACATCTTTGTGCAAAATCAAACAACCTGTTTGCGCCCCAGCATTCTCAATTAGTATTTGTATTAATGAACTGAGCAACTGCTCTAGCACAATTTCACCAGAAATTGCTTGGGAAGCTTTCATTACCGTCGCTAAATCCAAGGCTTCTCCCGAACTATTACTTGTGGTCGTTCTAGGATTGGTCGTGCGCGTGGAAGTCGTGCGATTCACATTCGGAGATTGAATCAGTAACTGCGGGTATTTGATTTCTAAATGTTTGGCCTTTGCCATCGCTCCCCAGCGTTCATAGCAATAGTGAGCTTCTTTCATGTAAGTTTGGGCAATCTTTTCTCTACCACGAGATAGGTAAAATTTGGCAGCCAATTCATAGGCTAATGCTTCTTCTTGGATATACTCATTGTCTTTAGCACCTTGAATGGCTTGTTCGTAGAACTCTTCCGCTTCAAACCACTGTCCCAAAACTCGCGCTTTCTCTGCCTCGACTAAATGATATTTATGCAAAAAATTCATGGGCGCATAGTGTGCCCATTGCTTCATTTTCTCCTGGTTAAGGGCAACTTTTTTGAGGATTTCAGATTGGGCTTGAACGCTGCTTTCGGAATAGGTTGCCAGTCTTGCCAGAGAGTCATAGAGATAGTATGAAGCCTGAAGGCTGCCCCCTGTTACTAGGCTCAGATGACTTTCTGCTAGGGTTGAGTTTTCAATTGCCTGAGCATACTCAGAAAATAGATAGCATAGGAAAAGTTTGTAAAAAGATACTAGAAGGAATACTAGAAGGATTGGTCTTTCATTTATTTCATTGTGTTGCAATATATTTTCATTGTAGGATTCGCCAATTAGACAGGTTGGTTTGACCGAGCGTCCCATCAAATTTAAGACAGACTGCTGAGAGATTTGAGTCCAGGCGAGCACTGCTTGCTGTTTGATTTGACCAATTGCTTCACTGTATATTCTCATCTCGCGTTCAAGTTCCACGAGTCCTTTCCCAACGCGAAACGATTGGTAGCAGTAGGAATAAGCGCCATAGGCAGCAAACTCTAAGTCACCAGTTTCTAGTGCACTTTTATAAGCTTCTAGTAATGGCTCCAGTGATTCTCTAATATGTTTTTTCCAGTGGTTGATGAAGCCATTTACGTACAGCAATGTTCTAGCTCTGAGTGAATGGGTATGAGGTTGTGACAACAGCCTGAGAGCAAGCTGTCCAAACTCGTACCCAGACTCTATATTTCCGACCATCCCACAAAGAATTAATCCATAGAAGGCATACGCAAAGGAAGATACAAACATATTGCCATATTGGATTGACAAATTGACCTGTTTAGACACAACTAGAGGCAGCAAATAAGGAGCAGTAATATGGGCAGCAACCGTGATGCTGGATAGGATTCGCATCGCCGCCAACTTGTCCGGCTCGGTCATTTGAGGCAAATGGAGCAAGTCTCCAATCGACTTTTCACTGATGAGAGATGTGATTGTGTCTAGTTCAAGATCAATATCTGCCTGACTCGGCTTTTCGGGAAAACTGATCCCAAATTGTTGTAAAACTTGCAAAGCAGTATCGATTGCTTTCAAGGACTGACCCTGCGCCATGTCAGTTTGAATTTTGACTTCGTAAGCTTTCACGGTATCGAGAACCGTTTTAGCTTCTTGTAAAACAATTGCTACCCAGGATTCTACCTGCTCAAACTCGCCACACAAGTACGCGACTTCTGTTGTTTCTGAATATAAATCTAAGGTCAGGTCATAGTTGGTTTGCCAGCTAGAAGCTTCCAGCCAAACTCTTGCTGCCGCTAAATATTTTTTAGCCATACTATAGGCAATCGCTGCTTTGGCTTTCTGACCTGCAATTAAATTTAATCTAGCAATTTCGTCTCGTTCGGGTTGAGCGGCGACCAGCTCAATCCCATAATTCAGATGATCGACAATTTCAAATAGCCGATCTGATAGGCGCTCTAGTAACGTTTTTTCGAGGAGATTGCAACCAATTTGTAAATGAACTGCTTGCTTATGAGGCTCATCAATTAAGGCGTATGCCGCCTGTTGTACTCGGTCATGGAGGAATTTATAATCCTGGACTAATAGCTGTTCATCCAATTCAGATATTGTCAATATCAAGCCAGACTGCGCTGCCAGAATTAGCTCTGGAAAAACTTCTCTGGGTGTTTTTTTACTAATAATAGAGAGAGTAGTTAAGTCAAAATTAGCACCAATGCAAGCGGCTAGCTTTAAAATTTGCTGCGTGACATAGGGAAGTTTCTTCAACTTGCCAATCATTAATTCCACCACATTTTCAGTAATATTTTTTGACTCAATCTGAGGGATATCCCATCGCCAGATTAGATTATCAAAATCAAAAGCTAGTAAGTTTTCGGTGTACAGCGTTTTAAAAAATTCATTAACAAAAAAAGGATTTCCTCCTGTTTTGTGTACTACCAATTCTGCCAAGGGTTTGACTGTACTGATTTCACCGTGTAATGTGTCGGCAATCAGTTGTATGATCACCTCCAGCCCTAAAGGTGCTAACGTAATCCGACTGATTGTTACTCCCTCTTTTCTAAGTTCCTCTAGCATCATCATCAATGAATGGGTTCGATTAACCTCGTTATCCCGATATGCCCCAATCAAAAACAGGTATTGAGTATCTACATCCGTCATCATCAACTCGATCAACCTTAGTGTTGCTGAGTCAACCCACTGTAGATCGTCCAGAAAGATAACTAAGGGATGTTCTGGTGAACAGAACATCCGAATAAACTTTTGAAAAACTCGATTAAACCGATTCTGAGCTTCAGTCGCTCCAACTTCTGGTACAGGTGCCTGCTTACCAATAATAAGTTCTACTTCCGGAATGACATTGATAATAATCTGCCCGTTTGTTCCCAACGCTGTTAAGAGTTTGTCTCGCCACTGTTGCAATTGGTGTTCCGGTTCGCTTAAGAGTTGCCGCACTAATCCTGCGAAAGCACTGACGACAGCCGAGTAGGGAATATTGTGCCCAAACTGATCAAATTTACCAGAAATGAAGTAACCACGCTTTTGGGTAATCGGTTTATAAATTTCTTGGACTAGTGCTGACTTGCCGATACCGGAATAGCCTGCAACCAACAGCAATTCTGCTTGCTTTGCCTTCCCTGCGGCTATTCGCTCAAATGTAGTTAGTAACGTCTCAACTTCCGCTTCCCTTCCATACAGTTTTTGCGAGATTTGAAACTTGTCAGTGATATCTTGATTACCTAATTGAAACGTTGCAATCTCACCCGTTGTTTCTAACTGCCGTAAACATTCCAACAAATCAGCTTTGAGTCCCCAGGCACTCTGATAGCGCTCTTCGGCATTCTTTGCCATCAACTTCATGATAATGCCTGAAATGACTGGAGGTATCTGTGCATTCACCTGATGCAGTGGAATAGGCTGTTTGGCAATATGATAATGCACCAGTTCCAGAATATCTGTCGTCGGAAAAGGCAGTTGTCCTGTAAGCAGTTTGTAGAAGGTGACACCCAGAGAGTAAAAGTCCGTGCGATAATCCAGGGTTCGGTTCATCCTTCCGGTTTGCTCGGGCGACATGTAGGCTAAGGTGCCTTCTAAAACATTAGGATTCTTAAATGTAGGGTTGGTGCGGGTTAACTGGGTGGAAATGCCAAAGTCGATAAGTTTGACAACCCCGGTGTTTGGATTGAGGACAATATTACCTGGGTTAATGTCTTTGTGGATGACGTTGGTAGCATGAATGCTTCCCAAAATTTCTGTAATTGCGATCGCGAGGCTCAAGAATTTAGCTAAGGGAAGAGGACAATACGCTTGGGGTGATTCCTGCATCAATTTGACTAAGGAGTCCCCGCCAAAATCTTCTAAGAGCATCACCAGCGATCGCTGATAATCTTGTAAACTGTAAGCCTTTACGACTCCATCTATGTTGAGCGATCGCGTAATTTCATATTCCTGTTTGTAGCGGGTGAGTTCGGCTGAAGTGGGATAGTCTTCTTTGAGTACCTTGAGGATGACAGGTGTATTGTCGTCTTCTCGTATTCCTCGATAAACCAGCGAATTAGCGCTTTCGTAGATTTTGGCTGTGACAGCAACCTGAGACAGGGAAATCATTTGTATTACTCTGTAAGTGAGCAAGGGGAACTTCCGATGTATTGCTTGCAACCGAGAATCGCTACTTTAGCGTTTCTATAACTTGCAATCGAGTTGTATCTGCTACGGCAGGCTAACAATCCCTCGCTTCAGGGCGATGATTACTGCCTGCGTGCGGTCATTAACGTTCAACTTGCTTAAGATATTGTTGATGTGAGACTTAACCGTGCCTTGCGTAATACTTAGAGCTTCACCGATTTCCAGATTACTCATGCCAGCCGTCATTAGCTGTAGGACTTCGCTCTCTCGTTTACTAAGTTCCGGGCTGTTCATCCGCTCCGCCAGTCTAGCTCCCACTTCCAACGGAATGAACGATCGCCCTGCATGGACAGCCTGAATGCAAGCTAGCAGTTCCTCACGGGGTGTGTCTTTGAGCAAATAGGCTTTAGCACCGGCTTGCAGTCCTCGATAAATGTCCTCGTCGCGATCGTAGGTTGTTAACACGATCAGGCGAGCAGTAGGAACCTTTTTGCGAATTGCTGCGATCGCTGATACACCATCCATCTGAGGCATCTGCAAGTCAATTAAAGCAATGTCGGGTTGGAGTTGGGTAAACAGTTTAACTGCCTCACATCCGTTGTTTGCCTGACCCACAACGGTGATGTTTGCCTTCGGATCGATTTCAAGCATGGCAGCGATTCCAGCTCGTACAATGGGATGGTCATCTGCAATCAAGATGCGAATCGGTTGTTTCTGGCTCATGATGCATCTTATTCTCTAGCAGTTGTTTGGGAGGGCATATCAATCGCAAGAGGCACAATAGCTATCACCTCTGTCCCTTGTCCCGGTTGGCTAGCGATTGTTAACTGACCACCCAGCCTCTGAATGCGCTCGTGCATTCCTAAAAGACCAAAGCCTTTCCCGTTTTGCCGTTCAGGATTAAAACCCTGACCATTGTCCCGCACGCACAGACTGACGGCTTGAGAACCGAACGTTAATTCAACTTGAACCGCATTGGCATGGGCGTGTTTGAGGGCATTGACGAACGCTTCCTGAGCAATACGCAGCAGATTAGTTTCTACGTCGGAAGGTAGCGGGTATTGCGTCTCCTCAATAGTACACTCACCTTTAATCGGTGTACCTGCGGTTAATCCGTGAACTAAACTTTTCAGCGCCTGCGAGAGACTACCCTGTTCTAGCACCTGAGGGCGTAGCGCCCAAACCGATCGCCGTGCCTCTGCCAAACCATCACGGGCTAAGTTGTGTGCCTGGATCAGGTGGTTTCGTGCTTTGGAGTCTTCTGGTACGACGACTTTAGCGACTTCCATATGTACGATGACACCCGTTAATGCCTGGGCAAGGGTGTCGTGGATCTCGCGAGCCATGCGGTTGCGTTCTTCCAGAATTGATGCTTCTTCGGCGCGTTTGCGATCGCTAATATCCCGTGCCAACCAAATGACTAAATCTTGGGAAATAGGCGAAATGCGGGTAGCAAACCAAATTTCTCGCCCTCCCATAGTCAGTCTGTACTCAACATTAAGTATTTGTTGGGTACTGAGAGCTTGTTGGATGTAGCAAAGAAAGATAGCGGCTTGCGGTTGCTCGAAAATCTCGTGCAACGTCCTACCAATTTGCTCGTCAGCAGGTTTGTATAATTGCTCCGGCGCAAGCGGTACAAGCTTTAAAACACGTCCTACCGAATTAATGACGAAGAGGGGATCGGGTATTGCTGCAAAGAGCGCCCGGAGTTCCGATTCGGAGGCTTGCAGCGCTTCTTGTGCCCGTTTCCGCTCATGTTCTATTCGCTTGCGATCTTCAATCTCTTGACTAAGCCGTGCATTTTGCTCCAAAAGTTGCTTAGAGAACCGACTGAGGCGTAATTGGTTCTCTACACGCGCTAAAACCTCTCGAACTTCAAAGGGTTTGGTAATGTAGTCTACTCCACCCACAGAAAAGGCTTTTACCTTATCGAATACTTCATGCAAGGCGCTGATAAAAATAACTGGAATGTCTTGAGTCGTTAGAGACGTTTTTAGCTCTTTGCAGACTTCATAGCCATCCATGTCTGGCATCAGGATATCCAACAATATCAAATCAGGTGAGGAGACTTGTACAAATTGAAGAGCCAGTTGACCGTCCGGAGCAAGGCGCACGATATACCCTTGCTCCGATAACATCCCGGCTAAAAGCTGTAAATTTTCAGGGATATCATCAACAATTAAAATGGTTTCTTTTGACGCAGAGTTTTGAGCATTATTCATATTTAATCAGTTGCGGGTTGCATGAAAGCCAATAACTGCTTATACTTAAACCCTTTCGCTAAAACTGCGATCGCTCCTGCCACAGGGGCGTTGAGTTCCCGAATTTGAGCGATGCAGGTTTCAATCCGCTCTACATCGAGTGCGAGGATGGCTTGGTGGAGGTTAGCGACTAAATCGGGGGGCAGGGCAGCAAGAGCAGCACGTGTTAAGACGTCGGCACTCAAAAGGCATTCGCTCTGCTGATTAGGTTGTGGGGCTGTTCTGCTGGTTGGTTGCTGACTATTAATATCAACAGTTTCAATCCTGCTAACAGTAATATCAAACTTGAAGACTGTCCCCTTACCAACCTGAGAACTGACGCTAATATCTCCTCCCATCAGTTGCACGAAGGAACGGGCAATGGTTAACCCTAAGCCGGTCCCTTCCTGAAACTTGCGATCGGCTTTTGCTTGCACGAAGGCTTTAAAAATGCTGTCTAACTCATCAGGGGCAATCCCAACCCCGGTATCTTCAATTTCAAAGGTAATTGTTGTTTGTTGTTCGGACTTCCTTTTGACTTTTAGACATACACTGCCTGCTTTAGTAAACTTAATGGCATTAGAAAGTAAATTAATTAGCACTTGCCGCAACTTAACCTCATCGGTGCGGATATATTCAGGAACTTCTACAGTCCGCTCAAAGAGCAAGTGCAATCCCTTATTGTTTGCCTTAAGTTGGAACATATTTTCTAAGTCGTTTAGAAAGCGACAGAGGTCAAAGTTTGCTTCGTTGAGCGCCATCTGTCCTGCTTTAATTTTGGATAAATCTAAGACTTGGTTAATTAAGGTGAGCAGGTGTTCTCCGCTACGGGCGATGATGCTCAGATTTTCTTGGTGTTCTGGAGGGAGATAAGACGAGTTACCCATCAGTTGGGCAAAGCCAAGAATGGCGTTGAGAGGAGTTCGCAATTCGTGGCTCATCTGTGCTAAGAACGTGTTTTTGGCTATTTCCGCTTGCCTGCGTTTTGTGACGTCTTGAAACGCCGCAATCGCATAAGCAATGTTGCCGTTTTCATCAAAGATTGGAGTACCACGACTCTCAATAGGGATAATTTTGTTGCCTTGATGAACTTCCATATCATCCACGGCTGAGCGATCGCCCTGCAAAGCTCGAAGTATAGGTATTTGTTCCTTTGGGTACGGTTGATTAGTTCCCGCTCGATAGAGTTGATAAGCTTCTGGCAATTGCTCTATTGTCGTAGATGGAATAACGTCTTTACCAAGAAGCTGTTTTGCAACAAGATTGACGTAGCAAGGTTTGCCATTGGCATCAAGGATTGCCACGCCCATTGGCATTGCCTCTAGGAATTGAGTCAGCCTACTTTCGTTAGCACGCACTTCAGCGTAGAGTTTAGCAAGATCAATGGAGATTGCAGCTTGGGAGGATAAGAGCTTTAACACTTCCAAGCGACCGGGTGTAAAGGCTTCTGTGGTGAGATTATTTTCGAGATATACGATACTAACGAGTTTGCCTCGATCAATCAGCGGCGCACAGAGAATTGATTTCGGTTGATGCGCTTGAATGTAAGGGTCATTGGTAAATTTTCCTTCTCTGCTTGCATCGTGTAAAACGACAGTTTCCTTGGTTCGAGCAACATAATTGGCGATCGCTGTAGAAACATCTCCGCTATCAATGGGTATTGACTGCAATACCGCAACATGCTCTTGCTCCACTGTGCCTGAGGCTTCAATCAAAAGGCTGCCTTGCGTTTCCAAAATCAGAAACCCCTTTTGCGCCCCGGCATTCTCAATGAGGATTTTCATCAACGATGCCAGCAATTTATCCAGGACAATTTCGCTAGAAATTGCCTGAGACGCTTTCATCACGGTGGCTAAATCCAACGATGAACCGGAGCGATTGCCAGTAGTGGTTGTAGGATTAGTCGTACCCGGATCTGTCGTGCGAGTAACCGCTGGGGATTGAGTCAATAACTGCGGATATCTAGCTTCCAAATCTGCAACCTTAGCTTTGGCACCCCAGCGCCCATAGCAATAGTGTGCCTCTTTCATATAGGTTTGGGCAAACTTTTTCCTACCACGAGATAGGTAAAATTTGGCAGCTAATTCATAGGCTAATGCTTCTTCTTGGATATATCCATTTTCCTTGGCTCCTTGGATAGCTTGTTCGTAGAATTCTTCTGCTTCAAACAACTGACCCAAAGCTCCTGCCGTCTCGGCTTGCACCAGATGATATTTATGCAAATAATTCATTGGTGCATAATGTGCCCATTGTTTCATTTTCTCTTGGCTAACAGCAACGTTTTTAAGGATTTCCTCCTGCGCTTGAGTGCTGCTTTCAGGATATGTTGCGAGTCTTGCCAGAGAGTTATAGAAGTAGTACAAAGGAACAAGGTGTATCGCTTTTGCTTGGAACACCTGACTTTCCACTAGGGCTGATTTTTCAACTGCCTGGGCATACTCAGAAAATAGATAGCAGAGGAAAAATTTGTGAAAATAGACACTAAAGATTGCGCCTCCATCATTGGCTGCTTTGTGTTGTGGCAATCCCTTCTCCTCATTGTAGAATTCGCCAATTAGACGGGTTGGATTGACCGAGCATCCCATCAGATTTAAGACAGACTGGTGAAATATTTGATTCCAGGTTAGTGCTGTTTCCTGTTTGATTTGACGGATTGCTTCACTGTATGTCGTCATCTCGCGTTCAAGTTCTACGAGTTCCTTTCCGACGACAAAGGAGTGGAAGCAGTAACCGTAAGCGCAATAGGCAGCAAACTCTAAATCCCCAGTTTCCAGTCCACTTTGATAGCCTTCTAGAAATGGCTCCAGTGTTTCTCTAACATGCTCTTTCCAGTGGATGATGAGGAAACTTACGTGCGACAATATCCTAGCTCTAAGGGAATGGGTATTCTGCTTTGACAACAACCTGAGAGCCACCTGTCCAAACTGGTAACCCGACTCTATGTTTCCGACCATCCCACAAAGAATGAACCCACCAAAATTGGCATAGGCAAAGGGAGAGACAGACGCATTGCCATACTGGATGGACAAGTTGACCTGTTTAGATGCTAGTATTGGCAGCAGATCGGGAGCAGCAATATAGGCAGGAATCGCTATCCTTAATAGGATTTGCATCGCCGCCAACTTGTCCGGCTCGGTCATTTCCGGCAAGTGGATCAAGTCCCCGATTGGCTTGTCATGGAAGTGGGATGCGATCGTGTCTAGTTCGAGATAAATATCAGACTGGCTGGGCGTTTCGGGAAAACTAATCCCCAGTTGCTGCAAAACCTGCAATCCAGTATCGATCGCCTTCAATGGCTGGTTCTGCGCGATGTCGGTTTGAATTTTAACTTCGTAAGCTTTCACGGTGTCGAGAACCGTTTTAGCTTCTTGTAGAATGATTCCTACCCAAGATTCTACCTGCTCAAAATCGCCACACAAATACGCAATTTCTGCTGTTTCTAAATATAAATCTAATGTCAGATTATAGTTTGTTTGCCAGCTAGAAACTGCCAGCCATTCTCTCCCTGTAGCTAAATATTTTTGAGCCATATTATAGGCGCTCGCTGCTTTAGCTTTCTGACCTGCAATTAAATTTAATTGAGCAATTTCATCTCCTTCTGATTGAGCGGTGACCAGTTCAATCCCATGATTCAGATGGTCAACAATTTCAAACAGCCTCTCTAATAGTCCCTCTGGAGAAGCTTTTTTCAGTAAATTGCGACCAATTTGTAGATGAACAACTTGTCTGTGCGACTCATCAATCAAGGCGTGTGCTGCTTGCTGCACTCGATCGTGCAAAAAATTATACTCTTGAACTAACAAGTTCTCGTCTAATTCACACTTTGGCAGGATTAAGCCTAGCTGAATTGCTGCCACTAAGTGAGAAAAAATTTCTGCTGGTGATTTTTCACAGATTATCGAGAGGGTATTTAAGTCAAAATCAGCACCCACACAAGCAGCTAATTGTAATATCTGCTGTGTGACTTGAGGCAGTTTCTTCAACTTGTCAATCATCAACTCTACTACATTGTCAGTGATGTTCTTTGCCTCAATTTGAGATAAATCCCAGTTCCATTTTGGATTTTGGGTCTCACCTTTGGTGCGCTTCCAGCGCAACTTAGATTTTGGATTATGAAGGTCAGGGAGGTTAAAGGTAATTAGGTTTTCCTGATATAGCGTTTTCAGAAATTCATTGACAAAGAAGGGATTACCTCCAGTTTTACGCTGCACTAACTCTGCCAAGGGTTGGACTGAAGCCCTGTCACAGTTTAATGTCTCGGCAATCAGTTGAGCGATCGCTTCTGGCGCTAGAGGAGCTAATGTCATTTGGTTAATTGTTACTCCTTCCCTTCTTAGGCGCTCGCTCGTCATCATCAACTGATGAGAGGATTCGACTTCGTTATCCCGATACGCTCCGATTAAAAACAAATATTGCGTCTCACTATCTGTCATCATCAGCTCAATTAATTTGACTGTTGCAGAGTCCATCCACTGAAGATCGTCTAGAAAGATGACCAGGGGATGTTCTTCTGAGCAGAATACTCTGATGAAACTTTGAAAAACTCGATTAAATCGGTTTTGAGACTCAGTTGGCCCTACCTCTGGCACAGCAGGCTGTTTGCCAATAATCAGTTCCACTTCCGGAATAACATCAATGATGACTTGCCCGTTCGCACCCAAAGCTGCTAAGAGTTTGTCTCGCCACTTTTGCAGTTGAGATTCAGGTTCACTCAATAGTTGCTGCGCTAACTCCTGAAAGGCACTGACGACAGCTGAGTAGGGAATATTGCGTTGAAACTGATCGAATTTGCCGGAAATGAAATAGCCCCGCTTCTGGGTAATTGGTTTATAAATCTCTTGCACTAGGGCTGACTTGCCAATACCGGAATAACCCGCTATCAGCATCATTTCAATTTTGGATTGGGGAATAGTGACTGGGGACAAGGAGGACAAGGGAGAATTTTCTGTCGAGATGTTGGTAAAAACTGCTCCCCTATCTCCCCCCTCTTGCTTGTCTCTTCCCGCTACTCGCTCAAATGCAGTTAGCAGCGTTTCTACCTCTCGCTCTCTGCCATACAGCTTCTGTGGAACTTGAAACTTATCGGAAATATCTTGAGTCCCTAATGGAAACGCTACAATGTGCCTGTTTGTCTTTAACTGTTGTAGGCATTCTTCTAAATCTGCTTTAATTCCCCAGGCACTTTGATACCGCTCCTCAGCGTTCTTTGCCATCAACTTCATAACGATGCTCGAAACCATTTGAGGAATTGCTGGATTAATTGTTGATGGGGGCAATGGCTCTTTAGCAATATGACAATGCACTAACTCCATTGCATCAGTCGTTGTAAAAGGCAGCTTCCCAGTGAGCAGTTCATAGAAGGTGACACCTAGCGAGTAAAAGTCCGTTCGGTAATCCAGGAAACGGTTCATCCTTCCGGTTTGCTCCGGTGATATGTAGGCTAGAGTACCTTCTAAAACATTGGGATTTCTAAACGTAGGATTTGTCCGACTTAAGCGGGTAGCAATGCCAAAGTCGATGAGTTTGACTATCCCGGTGGCTGGATTCAGGACAATGTTGCTGGGGCTGATGTCTTTGTGGATGATATTACTGCTGTGAATCCTCCCCAAAATCTCTGTAATTTCGATGGCAAGACAGAGGAATTTGGGTAAGGGTATTGGAAACCCCCCTTCCAATTCATTCACCAATTTCGCTAAGGACTCGCCCCCAAAATCCTCAAGAATTATCACTAGAGTTCGTTGATAGTCCTGCTGGCTATAAGCCCTTACGACCCCATCTATGTTGAGCGATCGCGTAATTTCATATTCCTGCTTGTAGCGAGTGAGTTCGGCTGGAGTGGGATAATCTTCTTTGAGTACCTTGAGGATGACAGGTGTATTGTCGTCTTCTCGTATCCCTCGATATACCAGCGAATTAGCACTTTCGTAGATTTTGGCTGTGATTGCAACCTGAGGCAGGGAAATCATAGATATTGCTCTGTAAGTGGGCAAGGGGAACTTCCGATGTCTTGCGGGCTACCGAGCATCGCTACTTCGGCGCTTCTATAACTTGCAATCGAGTTGTATCTCCTACGGCAGAGCGACAATCCCTCGCTTCAGGGCGATGATTACTGCCTGTGTACGGTCATTAACGTTCAACTTGCTTAAAATATTGTTGATGTGAGACTTGACCGTACCCTCGGTAATCGTTAGGGCTTCACCGATTTCCAGATTACTCATCCCAGCCGTCATTAGCTGTAGGACTTCGCTTTCTCGTTTACTAAGTTCCGGGCTGTTCATCCGCTCCGCCAGTCTAGCTCCCACTTCCAACGGAATGAACGATCGCCCTGCATGGACAGCCTGAATGCAAGCTAGCAGTTCCTCACGGGGTGTGTCTTTGAGCAAATAGGCTTTAGCACCGGCTTGCAGTCCTCGATAAATGTCCTCGTCGCGATCGTAGGTTGTTAACACGATCAGGCGAGCAGTAGGAACCTTTTTGCGAATTGCTGCGATCGCTGATACACCATCCATCTGAGGCATCTGCAAGTCAATTAAAGCAATGTCGGGTTGGAGTTGGGTTAAACAGTTTAACTGCCTCACATCCGTTGTTTGCCTGACCCACAACGGTGATGTTTGCCTTCGGATCGATTTCAAGCATGGCAGCGATTCCAGCTCGTACAATGGGATGGTCATCTGCAATCAAGATGCGAATCGGTTGTTTCTGGCTCATGATGCATCTTATTCTCTAGCAGTTGTTTGGGAGGGCATATCAATCGCAAGAGGCACAATAGCTATCACCTCTGTCCCTTGTCCCGGTTGGCTAGCGATTGTTAACTGACCACCCAGCCTCTGAATGCGCTCGTGCATTCCTAAAAGACCAAAGCCTTTCCCGTTTTGCCGTTCAGGATTAAAACCCTGACCATTGTCCCGCACGCACAGACTGACGGCTTGAGAACCGAACGTTAATTCAACTTGAACCGCATTGGCATGGGCGTGTTTGAGGGCATTGACGAACGCTTCCTGAGCAATACGCAGCAGATTAGTTTCTACGTCGGAAGGTAGCGGGTATTGCGTCTCCTCAATAGTACACTCACCTTTAATCGGTGTACCTGCGGTTAATCCGTGAACTAAACTTTTCAGCGCCTGCGAGAGACTACCCTGTTCTAGCACCTGAGGGCGTAGCGCCCAAACCGATCGCCGTGCCTCTGCCAAACCATCACGGGCTAAGTTGTGTGCCTGGATCAGGTGGTTTCGTGCTTTGGAGTCTTCTGGTACGACGACTTTAGCGACTTCCATATGTACGATGACACCCGTTAATGCCTGGGCAAGGGTGTCGTGGATCTCGCGAGCTCGCTCCTCACAATCCTTTGATAGTGTGTGCTGTGCATCCCACGGAACCAGATAGCGATCGCTGTCTCAACTTCCGACTCCCTACCGAGTGAAGCTAAACTTCGGAGCGCCGAAGTTGATCGCCCTCTTGAATTCTAACCCCCTGCTGAATCGGCGGAAGTGTGGGTACCAGAGGGAACAGCGAGATCGCTTAAATGTACTTCAACGTTCGGCTTGCAGTCCAGCTTATCCAGGCGCAGGAATTCCCTCAGACCCATCGGATCTGAATTACCGACATCTCTACCCGAATTTCAAGGTTTTCCCGGCTGACCCCCACGGCTTCGACCGCGACAGTGACAGTGTTGACTCTAAAAAAGGTAAATGAGAGATGGGGAAAGGCACTCCCTCAGTTAAGCCGGAAAGATTATATATGTGACTCACTCTACCGCCAGTAACGAGGTCTGTCATACAATACTCTGGGTAGTGGGGACAGCATCTATCTCCAGCACATCTGGTCTACTGAGTCCGGGTGGAGTTTAGCTGCTCTGCCGAGATTCTTGGCATTAAATATAGTCTTTTCTATTTTATTGAGCGTCTTAAACAAAAAACGCTCTCCCGTTAGGGAGGGCGTTTTTATTTAGCTAGAATCTCTAGCGATTAACCATTGATGCTGGGAGCCATCAGAGCCACTGGAGTAGACTCACCTGCTGCCAAGTCGAGGGGGAAGTTGTGAGCGTTGCGCTCGTGCATTACTTCCATACCCAGGTTGGCGCGGTTGATGACATCTGCCCAAGTGTTGATGACCCGGCCTTGGCTGTCAATCACTGACTGGTTGAAGTTGAAACCATTCAGGTTGAATGCCATCGTGCTGATTCCCAAAGAGGTGAACCAGATGCCGACGACGGGCCATGCACCTAACAA
>NZ_JAMPKE010000034.1:0-61138 GCF_039961955.1 Trichocoleus sp. DQ-A1 | reverse complement strand
AATCATCGACGTGGCAAAACAAAGCTTCTAAACTAAGCATGGGCGGGTAGATACTTGAGAACTCAGCACTTTCAGCGTATCTGCTCCGCCCTTTTTTATCCCGAACTCACGTTATATAAGTAATTAGACCTCTTGCAGGACTCTCATTGCAGGACCGTACAAAAAAAAGTCTGTAACGATAACCTGAGTTCAGGTTAATTAGGCTCTGAAAGCGCAGAGACCGGAAAGTTTTCTAATCCATTTAGTTGAAGAACAGCAACCAGCAATCCTTGAGTAGCCTAATCGCCAATCTTCATTCAGGATAGTTCTAAACGGCATCGGCATTCAGTACGGTTTCGTACTAATAAACCCGATGGATTGAGGAAATTTTTCTTAGCAATGATTGCAATCCGGATTAAAAAGACAAAACAAAGATTTATAAAGATTTTGAAAGGTAAAAGATGGATAATTTTCAATAAATATATATCATATTTTAGTCCGTGCAGCATTCAGACTTTGTTTGTATAGATGCGACTTCATTCAGTTGTCACTTATTTAAAAAAAAATGGGATGCTCCCGATCGGGATGGAATCAGTGCGATCGCAACCTTATTAAATTCACTAGCCAGATCAAAGTGAGAGCGATCGCGCGCAGAGTGTTGCTTGCCCAACCTATCGCCTGCACGAGTTCCCCCTCCACCAAGACAAATGTGGTGCGTAATGTTTCAGAGCGATCGCACTTTATCTCAAGTTGAGTTCAGTCAGGAGAGTGGAAGGACTCGCTCCACTGATAACCTGATTGAAAGCGCACTTCGCTTACATTATGAATTTAGAAGATCCCTCATCTAGAGCCTTACTAGCCTTCCTTGAATCGGAACTCTCTCAAAATCGCGCTCTCGGCGATTACCAAACGATGCTGAGAGCGCTATGGAATAAACGAGAAACTCCAACCTTATCTCAGATTCCAACCAAACTTCCACAGGGGTATCGAAGTCTTGCTGTACGGGAATACGTGCGCCAGAACTTCGGTGCTTTACTACCTTACTGGGGGCCGACTGCTATCCGGGGCGATCTAACCGAGAAGAAAGCCCATATTAGTACTTTTATTAGCCTTGTTAACGAGTTATCTAACAATGCTGCTGAAATCAATAGAGTATTCGAGCTAGCAGCAAAGATGGTGGCAGATCACATTAACGCCAAATCTCCCATTATCCAATTACCAATAGCTGGTAAACCACAACAGATATTGACCCAGTTGCTGGCTGTAAAAAGCAGAGGTAGAGTTCAACAGGGTCTTGTATATGCGCTCCTGAAAATTCTATACGAGGAAACTCCTAACATCACTGTGCGTACAAAAGCAGTATTCGCTGGCGACGCTCAAAGCGGACAAAGAGGTGATATTGATGTAAGTGAAAATAACGGCAAAATTCGGTCAGTATTCGAGGTTAAAGCTCAACAGCTTAATCTATCTATTTATGAAGATGTTGTCCGCACGCATACGGTTACTGGAGAGCGTAATTACCCAGTTTTTATCGTGGCTGAGAGCTTTCAAGCTCATTTGTTTAATGAGTACCAGGACGTGTTTATTATCAGGCTTAGAGATTTCTGCCTTACTATCCTAGCAGAGATTGTTTCTTCCAAAAATTTGTCCTCTGATGAGTCTATTCGTCGCGTTTTAGACGTTTACAACAGCGATTTCTGCGACCTCATTCAACAAGACCGAACGCTGCGAGTTGACTACTAAATGGCGCTTGATATCCGAACCAATCCAAGCAACAACAGGCACCGCAACCGCGTCCCCAAAAGCATAACGACCAACGCTTTGGTTCTCTGGAATCCAAAAGCTATCTTCAACTCCTTGAAGGCGTCCGTACTCCCGTGCAGTCATATATCGCATCTTAATTTGGTCAGGTGACACAACGATGAGGATTTGCCTACTGCTACCACCCGACCCAGTTCGCAAGCAACCAGAAATTCCATCATCTCGCGTCTCTAGGCAAACTAAACCTTTACGCATCCGACGATAAGCAGTCAAGTATACAGGTTCTCTAGTTGTTCTCGCTAATCGCTTTGCTTTCTCTAAGCGATGTTTGCTATTGTCTCTGATGTAGGACAACTCCCGTACCAAGGCACTATCGTTAAACCACTTCTGGTGGTCATTTGTATCTACTAAATCAGCTAGAACTGTTTTCCTCGTAGATAAGGGTGACAGTTTCAAAAAGTTCCAAAATAAATCTGAATTATTAATAATTAGCTTTTGCACAGCTAACGGACGGCAAGGATGCTGGAAATAAGTATTATTGTCTTTTATCACCTGAGTTCCTCTTATAGGTTCAGATGTGTTCAAACCGATAATGAAAACACGGGGGCGGCTTTGCGGTATGAAGTAAGCAGCATTAATAACTAGAACATCACATGAATAACCTAACTGATTAAGTGATGATAGAATTTTCCGGATATCCTTGCCGTTACGTGAGTTCAAAAGACCAGTAACGTTCTCAATTAGTACCGCCTGTGGTAGTCTTTTCTCAATAGCAAATTCATTGAGTATACGCATAAACTCAAAGAAGATGCCACTATGTTTCCCCCCTAGTCCCTGTCTATTACCAGCTAATGACAAATCTTGGCAAGGAAATGACGCTGTTACTAGCGTTACATCTGGAACGTTGTGGGCATGAAGATTAGCTATATCGTCAATCTGGAGTTGCTCATTACCGAAGTTTTTGGTGTAAATTTCACCTTTGGCTGGATCAATATCATTAGCAAAAACACACTCGAAGTTTACTTCTTCAAGTCCCTTCCGTACCAAACCTATACCTGCGAAAAACTCAGCAAATCGCAGAGAATTTTGATTAGCAACCAATTGCAACGTGTCAGTCACAATAAAATTTATAATTATTTGTATTGCCTATTAATGTATCACAATCTTCTGATAGATAAGCTAATTTTTACTTACCTTGTTAAGAGAAGATAGATTGATACGACGCCTGTCACGAGAACTTAGTAATAAGATTGGGGCTTTACTTTGCTCATTGCTGTTATTAAAGCTTTCAACCAGTTTAAAAAGTTCAACAATCGCGCAACTCCACCACTTGCACCAGTATGATTAAGGCACTATCTCATGATTTCATTTCAAACCACTCGGTTCTGGCGAATGCACTCTGCATACCAATTGAAGCTGGCTTTGGGAATGCGTTGTTGCGTCTTGTAATCGATATAGGTAATCCCAAAGCGGCGGCTATAACCGTAAGTCCACTCAAAATTATCCATGAAACTCCAAAGGAAGTAACCTTTGAGGGGATATCCTTCACGAATGGCTCGATGAGCCGCCTTCAAATACTGGCGTAAATACATAATGCGGTCTGTATCAATTACCTCGCCTTGAGCGTTTAGTTCGTCTTCGGCAGCGCAACCATTCTCGGTAATGAACACGGGCAAATCTTGTCGCCCAAGCGTGTCGCTAATATGGCGAATACCCCAATAGATGCTCTCAGGAACGATATGCAGCCAAGGCATATTCATTCGCGGGTAGCCTTTGGGGAAGTCAAGAAACTCGTAACCGTATTTATTGTCAGCCGCACGAACATAAGTGCCAGTGTAAATATTGATACCGAGTGCGTCGAGGGGCTGGTGAATGATTTCTAAATCGCCCGACTGAATATCTGGGGCATCGGCTCCCAACTTCTCAAGCATTGCTGGACTATAGGCACCCGTCAGCGCTGGAAAAATAATCCCACCATTGAGCCAAGAAGTATGGAAAGCTTGCTGAGCCGCTGTTATATCAGCCGCTGATTCGGTGAGGGGAACGGTGACAGAAATATTGTCTACAAGTGCTACGGAACAGGTAACGGGCGAGGCGGCACGGATAGCTTGACAGCCCATTCCATGAGCGAGGAGGGCATGGTGAGAAGTCTGCCACACTTCTTTGCGAGTTTTGACGCGAGTGCCAGGGGCAAAGGGCGGGTCTTTATCCACATCGTAGGCGAAATCAGTGAAGCAGGGAATTTCGTTGATAGTCATCCAGTTGGTGATGCGATCGCCTAACCGACTGACCACAGCAGTAACATAGTCAGCAAAATCTGAAGCCATCTCGCGGCTGCGCCAAGAACCGTACAAGTCCTCTAGTGCTTGAGGGCTATCCCAATGAAACAAGGTGGCGTGGGGCGTAATCCCGTAGTCGAGGAGGCAATCAACCAGGCGTTTGTAGAAATCAATTCCCTTCTCATTGACGTTTCCCCGACCATCAGGAATGATCCTAGGCCAAGCGATACTAAAGCGATAGTGCTTGATGCCCAGTTGTGCCATCAGTTCTACGTCTGTTTCGTAGCGGTGGTAATGGTCGCAAGCAACAGCACCCGTATCGCCATTCTCAACCCGTCCGGGGGTAGCACTGAAGGCATCCCAGACGCTGGGTTTGCGATCGCCTTCTGTTGCCGCACCCTCTATTTGATATGCGGAGGTAGCCGCGCCCCAGATGAAATTTTCTGGAAATTCGTCGTTGGCTTTCATCTGGTTTACGGTTGTTGGTTTTGTTTATTGAGAGAAGATAGCTTCATGCGACGATTTTCACGAGAAATTGGCACTAAGGCTGGGGCGTTGCTTTGAATAGTGGTCTGCTGACAACTAGCGATCGCTTTCGATAATTCTGCAATCGTCGGTGCCTCAAAGACGCTCCGCAAAGGTAACTCCACCCCGAATGCGTCGCGCACTCTAGAAACAAGCTGAGTTCCTAATAATGAATGTCCTCCTAATTCAAAAAAGTTATCGTGAATACCTACCCGTTTAACTCCCAAAACCTCACCAAAAATTTTCACTAGCACTTCTTCAACCGGAGTTTGAGGTGCAACATAACTTCCTGCCAAGTCTAGTTTGACTGGTTCGGGTGCAGGTAAGGCACGGCGATCGACTTTGCCATTAGGCGTAAGCGGTAGAGATTCCAGCACCACAAAAGCCGATGGCACCATGTACTCAGGCAACTTTTGGGTGAGATAAGCCTGCAATTGAGGAATTAACTTCCGAGCTGCTTTTGCTTGTAGGGGATTATTCGCATAAGATTGTAGCGATCGCAATTTAGTGCTGAGTGGCGAAGTAGTTTTCTTGTCTATTCCTTTGCTTACAAACACTACATCGTAGCGTCCTTCAGTGCCGGAATCTGACCAGCTAATATCAACGTTGTAAGGGACATCTAGACTATGAAAATCTTCTGGATCTACTCCTAGATTTTGGAGCTTTTGCAAAGCTTCGCGCATCTGTCCCGCCGTTTTAAATTCTGCTGCGCCTGACAGCAATTCTGCTGTTTTAACTGCTGCTGTTATCCGCGCATTAGGCACATTGGTAATGCTTAATATTTCTGGTTGGTTATCAATTAATAGCTGATGTACATCGGAGACGGTTAAGTTATTTTCGTGCCAGTCTAGCGAGGAACCCCTCCCCAGCCCTCCCCGCAACAGGGAGGGAGCCGGAGTATTCTTACTTCCCGCCGCTTCGGGGGGATTGATGTAGGTGCTTTCAGAATCTATTTCAGCGCTAATATGCAGAATCGCGTTATAACGAAACTGCGTTAATTCATTGTGAGAACGACCCCGTATTAGTTGAATTTGTACGTCGCTAATCTGGGGAAATCGCTGCTTTAAAACCGTGAAGAAAGCTGGATCAATTACTAACTCAGTTTCTTGGAACATTTGCATTTCTACTCGTTGCTGCAACTGTTCGCGGGTGAGAGAGGGTTCGGCTTGAGCCAGTTGCACTGAGGCGTGGAAAGCTTGCAGCAGGGGAAGGCTACGCACATCGCCGATGAAGATGAAGCCACCGGGAGCGATCGCATTTATTGCACCCTCCAGTACGCGCACCAGATAATCAATACTGGGAAAATATTGCACAACCGAGTTGAGAATCACCATATCAAAGGCTTCTGACTCCACTCCCTCAAAGTCAGTCGCTAACTTCTGAAGCAATGTTACTTGAGGTAATTGTGCCAATTGCTGCTGGATATAGTTCAGTGAAGCCGAGGAAAAGTCTGTCCCACAATATTTATTGCAGTGAGGCGCAATTCTAAACAACAATAAACCTGTTCCACACCCTATTTCTAACACTCGACTCGGTTGCAAATCCAGAATTTCCGCGACTTGGTTATCTACCCATTCACGCATTTGTTCTGCTAGAATCGGTTGATTAGTATAACTGCTATTCCAACCCACAATATTGAATGTTGGATCGATATCAGCAGCAGATTGATTGTAAGTTTCGTTATAGAGCATTTGCCATTGCAAAATCTGCTCATCTTGCATCAGTGCTGAGTTTGAATCTTCATTCAATTGGAACTCAGTATTCAAAGCCACATAAGCTACCAAACGGTTTTCGCCTGCTGCATCCTCACGAGTCATTACTACCGTTTGCAACACTGCTGGATGCTGACTCAGGATCGCTTCAATTTCTCCTAACTCAATGCGGTAGCCGCGAATTTTTACCTGTTCGTCGAGGCGACCTAAAAATTCGATATTGCCATCTGGTTGATAACGAACTAAATCGCCTGTTTTATAAAGACGTGCTTCTGGCTGATTGCTAAAGGGATTAGAAATGAATTTTTCAGCAGTTAAATCGGGACGGTTTAAATAACCTCGCGCCAGTCCAGCACCGCCAATGTACAATTCACCAGCAACGCCAATCGGTACAGGTTGTAAATGACTATCCAGCACATAAACTTGAGTGTTAGCAATGGGACGACCAATTGCAGGCGCGATCGCATTTCCTAATACTGCTACATCTGTAATCCCTTCTTGCTCCCCTTTTAAAGCCCTATTGAAGGAATTTTCTTGCTCTCTAACAGCAACAATACCGGATGTTGTAACAACAGTATTCTCAGTTGGACCATAATTATTCACTACCTGGAAAGGATATTCAGCCAAAGGATACTGATGTAATTTATCGCCTCCTGTTAATAAGACTCGCAATGCTATATCTTTAGACCAATCTAATAACAAAGCTTTCTCAGCTAAAGGGGTCGGCAAGAAGCTAATAGTTATCGATTTTGATACTAAAAAATCTCGCAGCTTTTCAGGCGATCGCCTGATTTCATCATCGATCAAATAAATGCTAGATCCTGCACTCAAATAAGGCAAAATTTCCCATGTGCAAGCATCAAATGCACATCCCGCAACCTGCGTTACTCGGTCAAGCGGTGAAACTGCAAATGCTTGTTGATGCCAAAATACTAGATTTAGTAGTCCACTATGTTTAATTTGAACTCCTTTAGGCTTTCCAGTGGTGCCAGAAGTGTAAATAACATAAGCAAGGTTTTCTGCGGTAACGCTGCTGCTAGGATTATCTTCGCTTTCTTGGGAAATATTTTCCCAATCTTTGTCTAAACAAATTATTTTTGAATTTTGATTATTAAGGCGTTTGATATACTGTTCGCGTGTTAATAAAACTGGCACTTGAGCATCTTTAAGCATAAAACTTAAACGCTCAGTAGGGTAGCTGGGGTCTAAAGGTAGGTAGGCTCCACCTGCTTTCAGGATGGCTAACATCCCGATTATCATCTCAAGCGATCGCTCTACGCAAAGTCCTACTAAAATTTCCGCACCAACACCCAATCTTTGTAAATAACGTGCAAGTTTGTTGCTGCGTATGTTTAACTCTTGATAGGTGAGTTCTTTATCTTCAAATACCAGCGCGATCGCCTTTTTATTCTGCTCTACCTGTGCTTCAAATAGCTGATGAACACACAAAGTTTTGGGATAATCTACTTTAGTATTATTCCATTCCACTAACAGTTGATGTAGTTCAACTTCACTTAATATTGGTAATTCGGCAACTCGTTGCTCTGGATTCGCAACAATGCCCTCTAGCAATATTTGGAAATGCCCCAGCATCCGGTTAATGGTGGCTGCATCAAATAAATCGGTGCTGTATACGACAAAGCCGCTAATTCCTTCTGAACTATCTACCCCTAACCCATTATTTTCTTTTTGCTCCCACAAGTGGAACTCTAAATCAAATCGGGTTGTTTCTGTATCAACAAATTGCAACGGGCTTAAGGTTAAATCTGGTAGTTCTAGCGCCGACATTGGCGCATTTTGTAATGCAAACACCACCTGGAATAGGGGATTTTGATTCAAGTTGCGCTCTGGATGCAGTTCTTCCACCAGCTTTTCAAAAGGCAAATCTTGGTGAGCATACGCTCCCAGGGATACCTCCCGTACTCGGCTCAAAAGTGAGCGAAATGTTGGGTTTCCATCAAAGTTGGTACGCAACACCAAACTATTGACAAAAAAACCAATTAACCCTTCAATTTCACTACGGTTGCGGTTGGCAATTGGCGAACCTACGGCAATATCTTCTTGCTGCGTGTAGCGGTACAGCAACGTTTGAAATGCTGCCAGTAAAGTCATAAACAACGTTACGCCTTCTTGCTGGCTTAAGGCTTCTAACGCCTTGCTTAGGCTTTTCGGTAGTTGCAAAAGTTGCGTTGCACCCCGGTAGCTTTGAACTGCTGGTCGAGGTCTGTCAGTAGGCAAATTTAGGATAGAAATGCCGTCCAACTGCTGCCGCCAGTAAGCAAGTTGTGTTTCCAATACTTCCCCTTGCAGCCACTCGCGTTGCCAGTGGGCAAAGTCTGCATACTGGATGGGTAGTTCTGGTAAAGGTGTAGAGACGGAAAATTTATCGTCTTTACAAGAAGCAAAGGCTGTGTAAAGTGCCGCTAACTCCTGAATTAGTACCCCCATAGACCAGCCATCAGAGACAATGTGGTGCAGAACCAGCAGTAGCACATATTCTGACTCATCCAACCGCAGTAGCGTTACTCGCAGAAAGGGGTCTTGGGACAAATCGAAAGGACGTTGCGCTTCTTGGGAGGTGATGCGTCGCGCTTCGGTTTCTCTTTCGGTTGCAGGTAGCGATTCTCCTAGCCCTTTCAGGGCGGCTTCGCCAACAGAGACGCTTCGCGATTCTCCTTCGGAGACGCTTCGCGATCGCAAATCTATTACTGGTAGCGGTACAGTTAACGTGGATGCGATCGCTTGCACGGGTTGCCCTTCCACCGTTACAAAAGTGGTGCGTAAAGCTTCGTGACGACGCACAATTTCGTTAAAAGTCTTCTCCAGGGCTGCTAAATTTAACGAACCTACCAGACGCACCGCTGCCGGAACATTATAGAAAGCATTGTTAGGGACTAATTGATCCAGAAACCACAGCCGCTGTTGTGCAAAGGATAGCGACAGATTTCTGTCCCGCAAAATGGGTGTAAGGCTTATCGGAGTAGCGTTTGTGGTAACGTTAGCTGTCCTTAGAAATGAGAGAATTTCAGCTTTGCGTTCAGCTATCTCTGCACGTAGTTCTGCGGTGAGGCTTCCTTCTGGGGCGTTACAGCGCAGGCGTTCTCCATCAACAAAAACCTGAATATCTAAGCTACGGAGGTAAGATAAAAACTCAACTGTTTTCAAAATTAAACCTCTTCTAGGACACTACCCGCTAGAGGAGTTTACTTGCTATTGACCCGACTGTGGTCTAACCTCGGTATGACGTTGGAAGACAACGCAGTCAACATCCCACCCTGAAGGTTCCTGCTTATGGTGTTCATGCCCCTCAATTTCCTACTCGTATGGCTGGTTGGATTGCTGTCCATCGGGATACTGGGCGGAGGGATTTACATTCTGTATGAGTGGTATGAAGGGGAACTGGTGGGGACATCCTACTTGATAGGCGGACTGGCGATGGTTTTGTGGTCTCTTGGCGGTCGTTTTATCAGCTTGCCGCTGCTGCGTCGCCAAGGTGCTGACGAACCTAAATTGATGCGTACTGGAACTGTACAGCGCTTGCCACGACCGGATGGTAGCGTCCTGCACGTAGAGTTCTATGGGCCTGAAGATGGTCAACCGATTATCTTTTCACACGGTTGGGGACCAAACAGTGCGGTATGGTACTATGCCAAGCGACAACTGAGCGATCGCTTCCGAGTAATAGTATGGGATTTGCCAGGACTCGGAAAATCCACTAGACCCAAAAATAACGACTACTCCGTAGAAAAATATGCCCGTGACCTCGAAGCCGTTGTTGCGATCGCGGGAGACAAGCCGGTTATCCTGCTTGGACACAGCATGGGTGGCATGATTAACCTAACATTCTGTCGGCTGTTTCCAGAACATCTGGGGCGTCGCGTAGCAGGCTTAATCCTCGCAGATACAACCTACACCAATCCGCTGAAAACTTCTATCTTGAGCAGTGTGTTACCCAAATTGCAGAAACCGCTGCTTGAACCATTGCTGTACCTCACCATGCTCCTGTCACCCCTCTTTTGGCTGATGACTTGGCTAAGCTATCTCAACGGTTCGCTACACATCAGCGTAGAGATTTCTGGATTTAAGGGGACTGAAACCCGCGGTCAACTGGATTTCGCCGCTTTCTTATCGGCTTTAGGTTCGCCTGGTGTTCTCGCTCGCGGTACATTGGCAATGTTCAATTTCGAGGAAACAACAACACTCCCAACGATTAACGTTCCGGTGTTGGTCGTTTGCGGTGCAACAGATATCGCAACTAAACCTGTTGCAAGCGATCGCATGAAAGCCGAACTACCTCAAGCTGAACTCGTCACGATCAAGCCGGGCGGACACATGGTATTGATGGAGAAGAATCAGCTCTTTTCCGAAGTTGTCAGTGCGTTTTGTGCTAAATGCGGGTAACGCTCAGAACATTTTAGATTACTTGCGCTTGCTGACTCTTGAGTATTTGCAAATGAGATTGTAGAAAGACTTAAAATTCTATTTCTTCTCGCTCATTTTTCGTAGAATTCGTGTTATTCAAACCTTTAGCTGCCCAACACATCGTTTCAATGTGCCTAGCTAAACTAGCTACCGTTGGAGATTCAAACAAGTTGCGTACAGACAACTCTATTTGGAAAGCATCGCGGATGCGGGAAGTTAGCTGAGTTGCGAGTAGAGAATGACCGCCCAATTCAAAGAAATTGTCGTGGACACTTACCTGCTCTTTTCCCAAAACTTTAGCCCAAATTTCGGCTAGCGCTTCCTCAACGCGATCGCGTGGTGCGACATAATCTTCTTTGATATCAAAACTGAGCGTATCAACCGCAGGTAAGGCACGGCGATCTACTTTTCCATTCGGTGTCAGCGGTAGGAATTCTAGCATGACATAAGCTGAAGGCACCATGTATTCAGGTAACTTTTCTTTTAGGAATTGCCGCAGATTGATGCTTGCTGGTGCCTGTTTTTGGTTAGGAACAATATAAGCAACCAAGTGCTTATCACCAGGGATTTCTTCCCTAACAATTACCGCTGTCTCGCTCACTACTGGATGCTGATTGAGCGCCGCTTCAATTTCGCCTAATTCGATGCGGAAGCCGCGAATTTTTACCTGATTATCAATGCGACCTAAAAACTCAATATTGCCGTCTGGTAGATAGCGGGCTAAGTCACCCGTTTTATAAAGTCGTGCTTCTGTTTTCTTACTAAAAGGATTAGAAATAAAGCGTTCAGCAGTTAATTCAGGGCGATTCAGATATTCTCGCGCCAATCCATCACCGCCAATGTACAATTCGCCGACAACACCAATCGGTACAGGTTGTAAATGAGCATCCAGCAAATAAATCTGCGTATTCGTAATCGGGCGACCAATTGGGATAGATGTTGCTGATTCTGCTAAGTTCTCTACACAGTAATAAGAAGAAAATGTTGTACTCTCTGTTGGCCCATAGACATGAATGAATTGCTTTGGCACTCCATGTTTAAGAACCTTTCTGACCCACCGAATATCAACAGCCTCACCTCCAAATAGCAAATAGCGCAAGTCTGCGAAAGCTTGCGGAACCTCTCTAGCAATCTGTTGAAATAAAGCGGTTGTCAAAAATAAAATGCTAATATCTTTTTGTTGGAGTTGTAAGGCAAACTCGTGGGGCGAAAGGGTGACATCTCTGCTAATTCCCACAAGTTGAGCGCCATTGAGTAACGCGCCCCAAATCTCGAATGTTGCTGCATCGAAGGAAGTGTTTGAGGCTTGGGCAACTTTATCATTAGGTGACAATTTTACATAATTGGTGTTGCATACCAGCCGATTGACAGCTTTGTGAGGAACAGCAACTCCCTTAGGCTTTCCTGTAGAACCAGAAGTGTAGATTACATAAGCTAAGTTCTCGCTGGTTACGCTGCTATTCGGGTTTTCTTCACTTTCTTGGGCAATAATGTCCCAATCCCGATCGAGGGAGACAACTGGATTTGAGAAGCCCTCAAAATGCCCAACAAATTTTTCCTGTGTCAGCAATAGTACGGGCGTATCCGTGCCAATAATTTCTGGATTGAAGCCAAAGTTTTTCTGTAGAAATGCTTCGCCCTTACAAGCATCATCAAGCATAAACTTCAAACGTTCTTGAGGATAACTAGGATCTAAAGGCACATAAGCTCCCCCTGCTTTCAGAATGCCTAGTAATCCCACAATTAGGTCTACAGAACGCTCCATACAGATGCCGACTAAAACTTCCGAAACTACCCCCATTTTTTGTAAATAATGTGCTAATTGGTTGCTGCGTATGTTCAACTCCCGGTAGGTTAGAGACTCGATAACCCTTGTCTCTAAATTTTCAAATATTACTGCTATAGAATTAGGATTCTGCTTTACCTGATTTTCAAATAACTGATGGATACACTGATTTTGAGGATAATCCGCCTGGGTGTCGTTTACTTGTATTAATAACTGCTGTCGTTCAGCTTCACCCAATAGCGGTAAATTTGCAACTCGTTCTTCGGGATGATTAACAATCCCTTCAAGCAATGTTTTAAAATGTCCCAGCATTCTAGTAATCGTGGCTTCATCGAATAAATCCGTGTTGTAAACCACTACGCCTCTAATCCCCTCCGAATTCTCCCATTTACCGCCCCATAAGCTCCGGAAATCTTCGGAACACTTCCACAAATGCAACTCCAAATCGAATCGGGTTGTTTTAAAGTCAACATCCATAAAGCTAGGCACTAATCCAGGCAGTTCTAACGCTGACATTGGCGCATTCTCAAAGCCAAATACTACTTGGAATAGCGGATGAATATTTAAGTTGCGCTCTGGATGTAGCTCCTCAACAAGTTTCTCAAAAGGCAAATCTTGATGGCTGTATGCGCCTAGTGTTACCTGCCGAACTCTGCTTAAGAGTTCGCGGAAAGTTGGGTTTCCAGATAAGTCGGTACGTAATACCAAACTATTGACAAAAAAGCCAATCAATCCTTCAATTTCACTGCGGTTACGGTTAGCAATTGGCGAACCCACCGCAATATCTTCTTGATGCGTGTATCGATAAAGTAAAATCTGAAATGCTGCCAGCAAAGTCATAAATAGGGTGACACCTTCTTGCTGCGAAAGCGTCTGAAGCGCATCACTTAGCTTTTCCGGTAACTCTAAAGATTGCGTTGCGCCTCGATAGCTTGCAACAGCTGGTTTCGGTCGGTCAACGGGCAAATTGAGTACGGAAATACCGTTTAATTGTTGCCGCCAGTAAGCTAACTGGGTTTCCAGCACTTCCCCTTGCAGCCACTCGCGCTGCCAATGGGCAAAATCAGCGTATTGTAGGGGCAGTTCCGGCAGCGTAGAGACGGGATGCGTCGCGTCTTTACAAGTAAAGGCTGTGTAGAGGGTTCCCAGTTCCCGAATCAGCACCCCAATCGACCAATCATCACAGATAATGTGGTGCATATTCAGCAATAGAATATGTTCTGTTTCGGAAAGCTGTAGCAGCTTTACTCGCAGCAATGGAATAGAGGACAAATCAAAAGGACGCTCGATTTCTGCTGCTACCAACTGCTGGGCTTGGAGTTCGCGATCGCATTCTGGAAACTGCCGCAGGTCTACTACGGACAGAGGGATGGTTAAGCCGGAAGCCTTAGCGCAACTTTCCGCAGGAATCACTTGTACGGGTTGCCCCTCTAGCACCTTAAATGTAGTCCGTAAGGCTTCGTGGCGACGCACAATTTCGTTAAATGTCTGCTCTAATGCCGCGAAATTGAGCGCACCTTTTAGGCGAATGACTGTCGGCACATTATAGATCGCATTGCCAGGTATCAACTGGTCAAGGAACCATAGCCGCTGTTGGGCAAATGATGCAGGAAAGACAAAAACCTCTTGTTCAGACATATCGATTCTTTCTTTTGCAGCTATCGGGGCGTTGTCGGCATCCGGCGTCATCTATCTTTGCTTTCACCACAAGGGATAATAGCCTGTCCAGGTTGATTTAATGGGAAGAAGCGATCGCGTAAAGTCAATGCGATTTTTGGTGTAGGTATCAAGGGACAAAAGCTAACACGGATACAGGTGTCCCAGAACCACCCCGTAGACGTAAAATCCCAATGACTAATGTGGTGCCAGTGGGCGATAACCGATCGAGATTTGTCAGATTTTCCAATACAATTCCAGCCTTTTTTAGTACCAGGCGGTTGCTGCTAAAGGTTTCATCTTGGCCTGGATCGACGCCATGAGTATCAATTCCCACGCCAGCGATCGCGCGTTCTTCGACTAAGAATCGGCTAGTTTCAGCCCCAAACCCCGGAAAGTGAAATTTGCCCTTTTCGTCCTGATTTAAAAAAGCTCTTCGATCGCTCCACTCTTCTTGCCAACCCGTGTATAGAAGTACAACAGTGTTAGGGGAGATAGGATGGTATTGCTGTTCCCAGTCGAGGACATCGGCTGTTGTTAAACCATAGTCAAAATTAGCAATGGTTTTGTCGCGGATATCGATAACAATTGCTGGTACAACGAGCGACTGAGCTGGATAACTCTCAATCCCAACCCCATCTTCATAAAAGCTATTCGGTGCGTTGATATGAGTGCCGCTGTGTTCTCCCATCGAGAATCTTCGTAGATAGTAACCATCTTTTTCTAGCTCAGCGACTGGCTCAAATTCAACGAGTGGATCGTTTTGCCAAATAGGTATATTTGGATCGATGACATGACTCAGGTCTACAATTTGGGTGTAATTAATGGTTTTAAGATTATTTGAGTTAGGGTTCATGGCATCTGTTTAATAAACATATCCGACGCCTCAAGGAGTGTCTATAACAATCCTAGTTTAGTTGGGAACTAGCGGTTCAGATACCCGACTTTTCTAAGCATTTGGGTATCTTGCCTTCACAAATCATTTGGACTGCTATATACAAACAAACTTGCCTATTTAGATAGCACCTAATTTTAGTTAGAGCTACTTTTGGCTATTCCAGCAATTCTTGATAATATTGTTCTGTCTCATCGGGAAGAAAAACGGTCGTTCGCATCGCCTTATTTTGGATTTTAAAGGCTTTGGTTATCTGAATGCGACTGAGAAAGTCTAGGTCATGAGAAATTACCAAAATAGCACCTTGATACTCCTCTAACGCTTCCACAATTTGAGTAACGGTTTCCCAATCCAAATTGTTCGTTGGTTCATCCAATACCAGCAATTCAATTTCCGATACACTAATCATCGCCAGGGCAAGTCTTGCTAGCTCCCCTCCACTCAAAACATCGGCTTTTTTATTCACTTCATCATTAAAAAATAAAAAGTGTCCAAGCTGCTGTCTGACAAGTTGATACTCTAGGTTGGGATTAGCTACTTGCAAATTTCCTAAAATTGTATTTTCCCTATCGACAAACTCGTAAGTTTGGTCAAGACATACAACTTTTAAACGGGGAGCAACTGAAACTTTTCCCGATTCAAGAATTGCTGGAGAATTTTCTCGATGAATGCCCAAGACTGCCCTAATTAAGCTTGATTTTCCCGATCCATTAGCCCCAGAAATAGCAACTCGCTCACCGGATGCTATGTGCATCTGTATATTCTTGATGAGAAACTGACTTCCAATCTTCAGATTTGCTCCTTGAATGTCAATTAAGCTTCTCCCCTTTTTACTCCTTTCTTCTTCAAGGCGAACAATGGCAACTGGATTTGTCCTAATTCTGGCAGATTCCAAATTTTGTGTAGCTTTAGCGATAGCCACCTCATGTTTTTTTGAGGCGCTTCCAGCACTTGCTGATGCTCGATTCTCGAAGAATCTTCTTGCAGATTTTCCCATACTTCTATCGTGAGCTTGTTTACGCCCTTCTCTTCGGGATTTTCCTGCCCGTTTCTCTTCTTGCAAAGACGCATCAGTTGCCTGCTTAAGTTCTTTTTTGGCTATTTCTCGCGTCCTCAAAGCTACCTGAAATTCAATTTCTTTTTGTTCCTTGTAGCTGGAAAAGTTACCGCCATAAACCTTCACTCCTAATGGTGTTAACTCCCAGATGGTGTTGACGACTTGATCTAGGAAAAAAGGTTTGTGAGAGACAAGGACAAAAGGTTGTTTCAATTCTTGGAGGAAATGTTTTAGATTCTCCAAAGCTAAGAAATCAAGATGATTCGTGGGTTCATCTAGGAGTAGCACGCTTGGGTTTCTGTATAAACCAATTGCCAGAAGCAGTTTAGTAAGCTCACCGCCACTCAAACTGCTAACGGGTAGCGAAATATCTACTGAAGTTTTTAACTTCGCTTCTAACAGGTTACTAATTTCCCACCAATCCTCTGAAAAATAACTTAAAAAATCAAAAACAGTCGCGCCTTGGGTTGACTGGATAAGGGTGCTAATTTGTGGAAGGTAATAAACCGTACCTTCACGATTCACAGAACCCGAACTAGGCTGAATTTCACCAGCCAAGATTTTGAGCAAGGTTGATTTTCCTACCCCATTAGCACCGACAAGCGCAATTCTATCTCCCTCATTCACTGTGGCTTGAACATTGGTAAATAAGGTTTGGTCGGAAGCGAGTTCGTAGCTAATTTGTTCGGCGGTTAGAAATGATTTTTTTTGCATATATGCTGAATCCTGGGTAATTAGAGTACAGATGATGATTTTTTGTTAGGTTCTTCATGGCTATTTCCAAAATACTGAGTGTTGATAAAAAACGCTGGCAAGTCAACTCACGGCTACACGAATTCAACTGCCTATGCAGAATTGAGGCCTTGAAACTTCCAAGTTTAACTTGGAAGTTTCGAGACTCCACTTCCCAATCCTTACTGGCTGCTCCTAGAAGTTAACGCTTTTTTGCTGGCTAAGATAATGACTTAGCTGCTTAGCGTTTTGGATTGTTTCTTAGAGCTTTATGGATTTTTTTCCATTTTTCCTTCTCGGCTAAAGACGCTTTTTGATCTTGTTTCCGGTGATTGTATTCAAGCTCTTGTTGAAGTTTTCGGTAGTTCCGGAAACGTTGCTTATCTAGAATGCCATCAAGCAAAGCTTGTTGCACTGCACAACCGGGTTCTGCTTCATGTTGGCAATCGCGAAAGCGACACTCTGTAGCAAGCGTATTGATATCAGTAAAGGTTTCCTGAAAGCCTTCACTTCCATTCCACATCTGAATTTCTCGCATTCCCGGAGTGTCCATCAGCAAACCCCCAGAAGGCAAAATAATTAACTCTCGATGTGTTGTGGTGTGGCGGCCTCGATTATCTCCTTTGCGTACTGATTGAACTGCTTGAATGTCCTTTTTAGCTAATTGATTGGTAATCGTCGATTTCCCGACTCCCGAAGAACCAATTAGTGCTACGGTTTGCCCCGTACCGAGATAGGGACTCAAGGCATCGAGTCCTTGGTTCTCAATTGCACTCAAGCTAATAATGGGTACGCTAGGAGCGATCGCTTCTACTTCCGTTTTTCGTTGCTCAACTTCATCGCACAAGTCGGCTTTATTCAGAATGATGACTGGATTCGCTCCACTTTCCCAAACCAAAATTAGATACCGTTCGATTCTTCTAAGATTGAAGTCTAGATCCAATCCCGAAACCAAAAACACCGTATCAATGTTGGTGGCAATTATTTGCTCATCTGTTTGTGCGCCTACAGCTTTTCGAGAAAATTTGCTTTTTCTGGGCAAAATTTCATGGATTTTTGCTCTTTCTTCATCGTCAATAATGCTAACGACTACCCAATCTCCGACCGCTGGAAAATCTGTTCGGGTGTCGGCTTGGTAACGCATTTTCCCCGTTACTTCTGCCGACAATTCTCCTAACTCGGTGTAGAGAAGGTAGGTATTTTTTTGCTCAAGAGCAACTCGACCAACAGTATACCCTTGTTGAAAATAGCTGTCAAAGTTTTTCTCAAAAAAACGATTCCAGCCCAACAACTCTAAATTCATTGAAGTTTCCTCTATGGGTGCGGTTATAGACCGCCAAACTCACAGAGGAATCGCGTAAATTATTCGCGTACATCAGAATAATTAAATGAAAAGCTCTGTGAGGATGGGGTGTTGCGTCTGAATGGTTGTGGCGGTCTTAACGGCTACACGCTCTAACATCACTCTTCCTCCTGAGATACTTTTCAATAATTTCCCGGTCAAGGGAACTGTAGTATGATACTACAACCAGTTGCAATTGGCTGAAGGTAGTTTACAAAACTTACCAACGCACGCCAAACTGTTGTATTCCATCGCGTTGTTCGCTGAGCTTATCTTATTCGCGCTTGTTGTCCTGGGAAATCACCCGATCGGGTGAGTCGGGAGGATGATGATCCTGTTGAGATTTTAGTTCTGCCCTGAAATAAATTACCCTACCCTACCCTTAGGAAAGGCTAACGCAAACGGGAACGCTTACGGCGAACGGGCTAATCGCTAAAGGCTTAAATTTTCTACATATTTTATACATGATGATGAGAGTAGAAATTCTTGAAACGCTGATTAATACCTTACAGCCAATTGATTTTGTTTTTGCTTTCTGGCAAGGAGGTTCGGCTGCACATGGCTATACAGATGAGTGGTCTGACCTCGACATTCAGGTAACTGTTGAAGATGAGCGCGTTGAAGAAACGTTTTCTATTGTAGAAACTGCTCTAGAAACTATTTCTAAAATTCGATTTAAGTTACGAGTTCCCGAACCGACTTGGCATGGTCACTCACAATGCTTTTACCAATTAGAATCAGCAAGTCCGTTCTTAATGATTGATTTTGTGCTAATGAAGCGGAGTAATCCCAATCATTTCCTAGCGTTGGAGCGGCATGGAAATCTAGTCGTTGCATTTGATAAAGCTAATCTTCTTGTTCAGACGAATTTGAATCAAAGCGAACATTTAGAGGAAATGAAAGCAAGATTAGAGATTCTAAGAAGTAAATTTGATTTTCTGCAAGTTTTTGTAAAGAAAGAGATTAATCGTGAGCGGTTTGTGGAAGCGATCGCTAATTATCACAACTACACAATGCAACCTTTAATAGAAGTTTTGGGAATGGTATATCGACCGAACCGATACGATTTTAAAACAAAATACTTTAGCCGAGACTTTCCGCCAGATGTAATCGCTAACGTGTCATCCCTTTATGGCATAGAAAATCTTGCTGACCTTGCTGAAAAACAACAACTTGCCGAGAAGCTTTTTGCTGAAGCTACGCAGCAGGCTGAAACAAAATTATTCGCTCCGCTTTAACAAATGCAAGCTTAGCTGCTAACCGGATAGATGGGACATTCACAGAATTACTCCGCCTCAACCCCCAAATGATTCGTGAAGGTAAGATCCTTGACTTCTCTACGTCGGGGATCTCAAGCGCTGGTTATAACTCAAATAGGATTGCTATATCAGAGTGATGGCTCTCCTTGTGATGAAATTCGTTCGTGTAGAGAAAGCATCATGGAGATGCACCCGAAGCGATCGCCATTTGCCAACGCCTAGACAAGGCGAAAAAGACTTCACTATTTCCGCAAGGGATCGGCCAATTCTGCAACTGACCCCTTCTCAAGGCGCAGCGGCTACGAGAAAACTAGGTTTACAGCCACCAAGCAGGCGTACTTTTCAAAAACTGGTAAGCGATCGCTCCCCGTAAATCTGGATTCCCATAAAACTAAGGGTAATCGAGAACTTCACCCCCCAGGCATCTACCAATGATGGAAATCCTAGCTTACCTCCACACTGCGCTCGCCTACGAAACTGCAACCCGCAGACCCCTCAACCGCTTGGAACGCTACGAACCACTTCCTTTGCCTTTAGGGACAAGCGCGAGATCCAGTGATGTAGCAGCGAATGAGCAGTACGAAATGCAAGCGATAACGGTGCTTCCTTTTTAGATATAGCCATTAATTTTTCGACTCCTACACATAAGCTTCTTCTTAGCCCTCCTTTTTTAAGGGGGTTGGGGGGATCTGATGTGTAGCTTCACAAAAGCGAAATGGAATTAGCGATCGCGTCTTTATCATCACACGCTTACTCATGCCCTCAATAACATGAACAACTTAAATACAATCGAACACTCCCAACGCGATCGCCAAAAATATTCATCCTTGATTCTGCAATCTCTTCCCATTTCACTGGTCATTATCCGCCTCTGCCTAAGCCCTTTGCTATTATGGGATGCCCTTGACGGTACAACCAGTCCCTGGTTCATTTTTAGTTTTGTACTTGCCTTTCTTTCAGATATTTTTGATGGCGCGATCGCCCGTCGAATCGGTGTCAGTACCGCTGCTTTGCGACAAGCCGATAGTTTAGCTGATGTTTGTCTTTATCTATGTATCGGAATTAGTGCATGGTTAGTGCATCCTGATGTAGTTACTAAATTCTCGATACCATTGAGCCTCATAATCTTGATGCAATTAATCTGGTTGGTAGTAAACTTAGCGAAATATGGAAAACCTGCCAGCTATCACACTTATTCAGCCAAAGCTTGGGGAATAACGCTATTCATCACCACAATTGCCCTATTCGTTTTTAATTATGCTGGAGTTACGCTATTGATGATGATTGCTGTAGGTTGCATTCACACGCTAGAAGAAATTGCCATGACACTAATTCTTCCGGATTGGACACACGATGTCTTGAGTATTGTTCATGCGCGAAAGATAGTTTCTTATAAAAAATAGTGCTTTCAACTTAAGAAGATAGGTAGTTGATAAGACTTTTAGAATCCCTGTAGGCGGGTTTCCTGAATATAGCTGCGACTTTAGCCGCCTAGATAATATCAGTGGTTTCAGTTTTTGAAACCACCACTTTAGATGCCCTGATCACAATGTTATAAAAATAGTAGCAAATCTCCCGACAGTATTAAAAGTTGCGGTTATGGCAATCTGATTTTAGTTTTATTTTTATAAAGTGCTTTGAGTGCGTTCAAAATCTAGAAATGCACTCAAAGCCTTGTGCTAACGTGCCTGTAAAACCTAGAAAAAATTTAGTTTGGAACATAGGTTTTTCAGCCACGTCTCAAATGATGGTATGAACTTCAAGCAAACATCAAACTTCTAAACTTTAATTCGAGTGGCTTTGGAGTAGCCTTAATTGTGGAAAGAATGACTCAAATTAAAAATCCTAAAAAATGGCTAGTTGCTACTTTAATTTTATTGACTAGCAGCTTATCTTTATCTTTATGTACTGCTTTAACCTTAAAAGAAGCTGCTGTTGCCGATCCCGTCAAACAAGTATCTAAGAAAGAAAAGTTACCGTCTTCCGTTGCCAATGCCATTTTGCGAATAGCATCTCAACGCACGGGATTACAAGCGTCGCAACTACGCATCATTAAGTATGAACAGATTTACACCAACGGTTGTTTAAATCTGCCGCGTCCGGCTGAAGGCTGCACCAAAATTAATATGCCTGCGTGGGAAGTCACTGTAAAAGCTAGGCAACAAAGCTTAGTTTATCGAAGCGATCGCAACGGCTCCCGGATCAGATTAAATGAAGCTGCTAGCAGCATCGTTGATGCCAAATTGCCTAAATCTGTTGTCAGTGCCGTTTTGCAAGATGCCACCCAAAACTGGGGACTTCCGGCGAACACCGGACGCATTGTGAATGCGAAGCAGACAGGGTGGGCGTATGGTTGCGAAGTTTCGACTTTTCCCCATCCCTGCGATCCAGTTGTCGTGGAGGGCTGGCAAGTCACCGTAGAAAGCGGGCAAAAACGCTGGATTTATAATACTGACAAAGTGGGTTCCCAGGTTCAGCTTTATCAAAGGGAGAGCCAGCCAAACGAGGCGAAAAAATTACCTCCTGCGGTTGCTGAGCAAGTTTTAAAGTTAGCATCCGAGCATTTAACCTTACCAATCTCCCAACTTTTGATTACACAAACTCAACAGCAAACTTGGTCTAATGGCTGTTTAGATCTTCCAAGTCCTGTAGAGCGGTGCATGAGCGCTCAGACACCAGGTTGGCAGGTAACGGTGGAAGGCAAACCGAAGCAATATCAGGTCTATCGTACTGATAAATCTGCTGAGCAAATTAGGACGGAAGCAATAGGCGATATGCCCCCACGCAAAGACTCTTTACCGAATTCCATTGCCAAGGTGGTATTGCAGGATGCTAGTAAGCAATTAAAAGTACCAACTTCTCAGTTATACATCCTCGAAGGTCGAAGTCAGATGTGGTCAAATACCTGTTTTGATTTGCCTGGTACGGAAAATAGCTGCGCTCAAGCAATGGTCGCAGGTTGGCGAGTCGCTGTGGATGGCAACGGGAAAACCTTAGTTTATCGCCTCGATCGATCGGGTTCTCGGTTCAAAGTCGAGTGATTTTGTCGTTGATTTGGGGATTAGGTGGATGCCTAAACCAGGTAGTTAGCTTGATAGTAGGTGCAGGAGCGGATTGTCCTTCAAGGATGGAGACTTGCTGGACACTGACCATATCATCCCTAAAAACAGAGGGAGTAACGATACCCCTGAGAATCTACAGCTACTTCACCGACATTGCCATGATGTAAAAACAGCCCTTCGACGATTGGGATCTTCGGCTAGTAGTGTGCATGACCAGCCGAAGCTCCCCTGAGGAGTCGGAGGAAGCGAAAGTTTAAAGTCCGGTTTTGAAGACAAGTCGGGTTGACGACAACCCGGCTTAGTTTAACTACTTAACTAACGACTCTCGACTACGTCCTGCTACGCTAACAAGCCTCACTTTCACGTCCTGGCTGCCTGACAAATCATTCCGGGTAGGTTGGGTTGAACAGAGTGAAACCCAACAGCAGCCTGTATTTCGTTTAGTTTTGCTCCCGCCTCAAGCCAACCGATGACTCTTCTAAGGGTTTCAAGAGCTTTGGAGAGCCTTGCAGGTTTCACACCATAGTTAGATATTTCAAAAAAAACTAAAGCGTTGTCCCTTCCGCACTAGACTTTTGATCCGTATCAGATTAAATTGAAACTACGGTAACTCTAGCGGGATAGTGGATTTTGCATGGACAACGCTAAAAGACCCAGTAGTGAGCTGACCCTCGCAGGGCAAGTAACTCCTGAGCATTTGCAACCAGCGGATCAACAAAGTTTCCAGGAAGGTTGGTTCAAAAAGCTCAGAGGCGGATTCCTTCTGGTCATTGGATATATGCTGTCACCACTATGTTGGTGGAATGACCTGTTTTTCAATCTGCCAATTGCTTATTTTTTTGGGTATATCTGTAGTTGGCTTTCCCCAGATTTACTTCTGCCTTGCTCAATCGTCGGGTACTGGCTCTCTAACATTGCGGGAATTCTCTTGATGCAAGTAGGGGCTGTGGATGTTTTTAGCAAGGAACCCACAGAGCGTAACTTGAAAAAAGAGTTATTGACAGGTGTAGTCTCCTCAACCGCTTACACTCTGGTCATTCTGGCATTGATACAGTTTAAGATTCTCGATGCTCCTGTCTTATTCCCCGGTGGCTAAGGGGGATTTATGGGCGGCGAATGTTGCTTAATCGCCGCTAGCACTAATGTCAAAGTTTACTTTTAGTTAGAGATTCAGCATTTTAATCGCCTGTATCAGGACAGCAGTATGGACTATCTATTACTACCGTTCCTCAGTTTTGTCGTGGGTATCATTGTGGGTTTAACGGGAATCGGTGGAGCATCTCTGATCACTCCGATGTTGATTTTTGTGTTCCACGTTCCACCTGCGATCGCAGTCAGTTCCGATGTAGTAGCTGCCACCTTGATGAAGGTGATCGGCGGCTTTAAACACTGGAAACAGCAAACGCTTGACCTGCAAGTTGTCAAATGGTTGGCTTGGGGAAGTGTTCCTGGCTCACTAATCGGAGTAGGTATTTTATACCTGATTAAGCTTGATGCAACCTTAGACCTAGATTACATTCTGCTACGTGCGATCGGGTTCATGATACTGCTTGTCACTTTGTTGGGACTCGCACAATTGTCGCTGAAAACTTTTTTCCCGAAGTTGCAGTTACCTGAACCGCCTAAGTTTGACTTAAACACTCAGAGGGGTCGAATTTCGACCCTCAGTGTAGGAGCATTTTTAGGCTGTCTGGTAGGATTAACTAGCGTGTCTTCTGGTGCGATGTTTGCAATTGTGTTGATTACCTTTTTCCGCCTCGACGCGCGTAAATTGGTAGGCACAGATATTTCACAGGCAGCGATTTTATTGGTGTTTACTTCCCTTGGACACCTCTGCCTTGGGACAGTGAATTGGAGTTTAGTATTGCCAATTTGGCTGGGAACAGTACCGGGAGTTTTGCTAGGTGCTAAACTCTGCAAGGTTACTCCTCAAGGCGCGCTCCGGCTGGTAATTTATGTGATTTTAGCAGGGGTAAGTTGGAAGTTAGTTTATCAAGCGTGATCTGAGTTTGATTTAATATCTGATAGTAAAAAGATTTCCCCATCAGGGTGCTACTATCTCAAAAAAAAATAATAAAGAATTTCGGTTTGTACACATTTTAAGCATTTTTTGGTGAATGTTTAGTTCTAATTTTTGGAAGCTGTCTTCATCTTTCCTAAGTTTTCTCGAAAAGCTGCTCGTTGCTTATTGGCGTTCTTTGCTACTCCTATTGATAGGGGTCTGTTTACCAATGCTGGTTTTTGAGGAACTTGCATTAGTAGTATTGCAGAATCAAGGCGGTCTCCCCTGGGATGAAACTCTCCTGCTAGCAGTTCACAAGATAGCACAGCCACAACTAGACGTTTTTGCGGCAACTTTAACCAAGTTCGGAGTATTTTGGGGAGTATTTCCAGTTGCTACTGTAATCTCGTTAGTGTTGCTACGCCTTAAAAAGTGGCGCTCGCTCGCCTATTTACTGACCACGCTACTAGGTAGCATTTTGATTAATCGCACTGCAAAGCTGTTGCTGCATCGAGTGCGCCCCAACCTCTGGGAGTCAATCTCTCCAGAGTTTGATTACGCATTTCCCAGCGGTCATGCAATGTCCAGTATGACCTTGATAGCTGCTTTAGTCATTTTGACCTGGAATAGTAATTGGTGCTGGTTAGTGCTGGCTGTGGGGAGCGTATTCGTATTAGCGATCGGTTGGACGCGAATATATTTAGGGGTTCATTTTCCCAGCGATATTTTAGCAGGATGGATGGTTTCAATTGCTTGGACAATTGGCGTTAGTCTGCTAATCCAACCACATTTAACTAAACCGAGTACTATTCCTGAGGATGAGCTAACTGTGGATGAAGAGGAATCAATAGCCCAAGGTTAACAAGCCCAAGGTTAACACCATCGCAAAGAAATTATGGCATTGCTGATTTGGGTGATATCGTTTTAAGCTGATCTGCTGCGCCATCTTGATTTTTTGTAGAACGGCGTTCTAGATAGCAAATGAAAGACACCAAAGCTGGAAGACACAGATTAATCGTCATTAGCCGAACTAGATGACCTGCGGTTACAATCTCAACATTGTGATGCAAAGCTAGAGAGATTAATATCATTTCTGGAGATCCGCCTGGAGATGTCACCAGCAAACACGTTAGCCAGTCCCAGGGCGAGATCAACGTAGCAATTCCTGCTGAGATGAATCCTGCCAAAAAGGTCATGGCTACAGGAACCGAGGCATACGCTACTGTAAGCTTTCCCAGCTTTGGGTTCATTCCCCAATATTCACCGATTGTAATTCCCAGTAGAATTTGACCAATTAAATTAAATAAAGGGGGTAGATTAAAATCGATATGAGATAAAAATGGCAGTGAATCTAGCAACGAATCAAAACCAACCCCGACTATTATTGAACACAAGAAACCAGCAACAGGGATTTTTAAATAACTGCCTATTTTAACTGTCAATAATGTTACAAATAGTAACAAAAATAGTAAAAATAAATAGTTGAAATTTATGACAAATAAATTTTCAGTAACGGAATGAATTATCGCGTTGATGTCATGTGCGTTAGAAACATTAGCAACAAGCGGTATAACAATAATAATTGCCGTAAAGCGTATTAACTGAACGAGAGAAACAAGTGAAATATTTCTACCATAGTCTGCTGCTATACTTGCCATGATTCCTATATTTCCGGGAACCGTAGCAAGCATGGCAGTTAGCAAATCTGTTTTTTCAATGCGTGAATATATATAACCAATAATTCCACCACAAAACATTAAAAATAATGCTAAGAATAGAAAGATATGTAATTGGGAATAAATAGTTATTAGATTACTTTGCTTAAGAGAAAATCCTACAGTAAGACCAACAATAATTTGTCCAAATTTCCTTGAGTTGCGATTAGGCTTAGCTTGATTGTTATATCGACGATAAAAATAAAAGACCAAGGCACCAGCAGCAATACCCCCAAGTATCCAAGACCCTCCACCTGCCCCAAGTGCAATAAAAGTTAGACCACTTAGTAAACCAATAATTATTTCTATACCAACAATTAAACAAGTGGTCGTCAATTTACTAAGTGTAGATTTATCCAAACTTATTTTGCTCACAAAATCTCCAATCTTTAATCATTACTTTCTTATGCGTTGAAGTGCAAAGATTATCCAAAAATGCTTATAAAAAGCGCATTACTTACACCTTGCAGCCTATCTTAAAAATAACTGACGGTGCAACATATATGCGTAGCCTGTAGCCAGGTCTAACGCATTACTTCTGAGTTTATATGCGTTATAAAAACTCTAAAAATGACTTTTAAAGGTAGGCTCTCTTCAGGGTTACTTAAATAAAATCTCAGTTAATCAAGGATGACACCATTTAATGATTCAACTGGAACTGTGAAGACGTAGTAGATAACCCCAGCTCCCAAGGTGAGTACGGCAAGGCTAAATAAAATCACCCAGCGATCCGCAGGTTCGTATGTATCCTCGTCAATGTCATGACGAACCGCGAAGTAGTGCTGGGTTGACAGCAATACCGTTACCAAACCAACTAAGGAGAACACTAATCCTAACTTCCACCCATTACCAGGAGGTTGAGGCGCAAGGGGTGGACGGAGGAGACGAAGGCGCACGATCAAAACACCAAATCCCATCAGCGCGATCGCACTCCGCATCCATGCTAAGTAGGTGCGTTCGTTTGCCAAATGATCCCGCACTCGCTCAGAAGTCCGTCGTTTCGGCGTCTCTAATTTTTCTGTACTCCCATTTATCGGCTTAAACATAAACAATAGCTGCACAAAATACTACCCTCAATTATCAGTTTAGATGTACAAACAAAACAAGCTTTCTCCCTTCAGAAGCACTTTGATCCGGAACCCGATATTCCGAAAAATTTTATGAAGTCTATTAGCCAGAGTATGATAGCTGTTCAACCGTTTACTTTTGGTAGCTTTTCATACCCTGGCTGTCATCCTGCTACTCTTTAGAGGAAAAACACCTAAAGTGCTTTCGCAGGCGTGAAAAATTTAATCCTCGATTGGTGCGTTAGGAGTTTGCGCTTCCACATCTGCTGACGACAAGTTAGGAACAGACCATGTACCCTCACCTGCTTTGAAAACTTTCGCAGCAGGAACGTTGAATTCAACTGCACCAGTTTCTGGATTGGTTTTAGCGACTAATTGGGTTCCAGCTACTATTTTGAGAGCTACAGGCTCCCCTAAATCTTGCCCTTGGGTGTCACCAGGAGTTAAGCCAGCTACTTTGACACCACTTGGCAAGTAAACGCCATCACAGTTCCAATCATCGTCCGTGACTTTGCCATTTCCCAAGTAGTAGAGAGTACTTGCTTCGGAAAAGTTAGATTTATTGGGTTTATGAGCATAGACCGCTAACGTTTTCCCAGTTTCATTGCGGCACTGCCCCCAGTCTGCCGCTGTCTCTAAGATATATTTTTGCAGTTGCAACTCACCGAGTTTCTGCTGAATTTCCTCAGGTGTATAGTCGGATTGATCCGGTGCGTCTTTTGCCTTTAAGAGGCTGTCAAGAGATTGAGTTACCTCTGTGTAGTCAGGACTCAGGGTAAGTTTCGGTCTGTCTGCCAAAGAAGGTTGAGCGATCGCCAAATTGACCAGAAATACTAATGCTACCAGAGCGATTTTGAACAGTTTCATGAACTTTCTCCTTGCGAGATTCCGAGTTTTTCCAACTCGATGTTTGGGTTTATGGTTGGAAAATTTTTAAGGGTAGACCTTTAGCAAAAAAGGTTTTTATTAAATTGCAGATACTGGTAAATGGTCTGCTAAGCTAAAACTGACACTTATTGGAACGACGGTAAGAGTTGATAGCTACCACTTTCAACCAGAATAAAAATTCCTAAGCCAATTAACACAAATGGGACGATTCTCTTACCGTAGCGAGTGAAAAGGTGAGCAACAACCGAATGGCGGGTTAATTGGTAGGCGACATAACACCAAACTCCAACCAACACAAAAAACACGCTTAAAATTACTCCCAAACTAGCCAGATTGCTACTAGCGAACAACGGTACATATATCCCGATATTGTCACCCCCATTAGCAAATGTAACAGCTGCGACGTGATAAGTCTGAGGAGTAAGAAAACTAGCGAGAGTTGACATCACTGAGGAACTAGCTTTTGAGCTATTGAATTCATCTGATACTGTCTGGACTTCGTTTTCATCTTTTTCCCAATTGACTAATTGATTCACTCCAATAACAATGGGAACCAGACCTAGTAAGCCAATCCAAGCTTTTGGCAGAATTAAGCCACCAAAGAAACCCGGAAGACTAGCGGCAATTAATACAGTGAATCCAAGATACTTACCTACAACAATATGTTTGGTGCGGAAGGTAGAATTTACCTGGGCGAAGAATAGCATCAAGATCACAATGTCATCAATGTTAGTTGCTACAAAGGATGTAACTCCGGCAATGATTGCTTGTGCAAACCAACTCATGACACTGCGATCGCAACCTCCTCAATTTTTCTCCACTTCAGGCGTTGAGCAGATTTCCGCCTCAGATACCTGCTCATTACTTCTGCCGAGAGTCAGCAAACAGAGACAACTGGTTACTAAAGTCAGGACGAGCAAGCCCCGATTTTCCAGCGTGTGACTGTCTACTAAAATTAAAACACCTAACCCAATTAAGACAAAGGGAACGAGTTGATTGCCGTACCGAGTTAGGGTCTGAGCGATCGCAGGTAAACGGGTTAATTGGTAAGCGGTGTAGCACCAAACTCCCACCAGCGAGAAGAATACCCCCAGAATCGCCAGAAGACCCTCCCAGGTACTACTCGCAAACAACGGCACATAGATACCGATGTTGTCACCCCCATTCGCAAATGTAACGGCTGCCACGCTATAAGTTTGTGGAGATAAAAAACTCGTAAACCAAGATTTCTCAGGTGGTTCTACTTTTTCCTCGCCTTCCGATTCATCCGTGTCTTGATTGAGTAAGCGACTGATTCCAATTGCAATCGGGAGAATGCCTAACAAACCAATCCAAGGGCGCGGCAATATTAGGGTACCAAAAAAACTGGGAAGGCTAGCGAGGACTAATGCACCAAAACCCAGATACTGACCAGCCACAATATGGCGACGTCGGAATACCGCATTCACTTGCGAGAAAAACAGCAACAAAATCACGATGTCATCAAGGTTGGTGGCTGTGAAGGCAGTGAATCCAAGGGGGATTGCCGTGATTATTTCGCTCATTTTTGCGTGTCCTTAAGGTTTGTAGATGCGTTGTCCAAACTAGCTTCAAAATTCATCATCTGCGATCGCCTCTGGTATCACCACCGAACTAGGGGTCGCAAACTTGGCATGAATCTCTTCAATCCCCCGCTCCATTGAACTGACAATTTCTGGAGAGCGGAATCTTTGAATGACAAACCATCCACACGTAACTATCAGGTACATCAAAAACAGGTAAGGAAACGCATCGTAAGGCGCTTCTGGAACTGGGAAAAGGCTGCTACCTGGAATCCCCACGCTTCCAAGAACGGGAATCATCATAAACCCAACTGCCAGAATAGAGAACACTACATGATGTAGACGGAGCTTTCTAATCTTGTGCAGGTAAACAGGTGCAGCGATGGAAATCAAGGTGTAAACCGTTAAAAACCCGTAGCTACAGATAGCTCCCAAGTAGCCCATACTGTCAAACAGCTTGACATGAAACAGGGACATCGAAGCAGGCACAAGAAATACAATCAGCGAACACAGCGTAACAGCAATGTGGGGTGTCCGGTTCGATGAGTGAGATAAACCCAACGAAGACGGAAATAAACCGTGACGTGCCATCGTAAAAAATACTCTGGCTGCTGGATTAATACTACCAAGGACACAGGCAAAGAAGCTAAACAGGGCGCTGAAGGCAACCAAGGTTCCTAAAAAACCTACTCCCGCTTGTTGCGCTAGAAAACCCAGCGGTTCTTCCGTAGTGGTAATGGAAACTCCAGTTCCGCTAAAACCCAGCACTTCAATGTAAGTCATCGAAATGAAGAATAAACCTGCCAGGGTAGTACTCCCCAAAACTGCTCTGGGGATCGTTTTTAAGGGGTCTTTTGCTTCATCACCCAGAGATGTAGCACTTTCAAAGCCAGAGAAACTAAACATCACTAGGACAAGCCCCATTGCGACGCTACCTGGAGTTACGCCTTGCAAGGTTAATTGGGACATATCTAATGCAAAGCCTTTGTGCGCCCAAATGATTATTCCTAAGACGCCAATCAGGGCAAGGGAAGCTCCCTCCATCCACAGCATCGCCATTGCTGATAGCTGGATATCTTTATATGCTGCATACCAGGCAACCCCTGCACCGAGTGCCAGCAGCGTAATCGTCGAGGGATGAATACCCAAGTGACCAATCAAGATACTGCTAAAGTTGGCAAAGCCACACAAAACTGACATTCCTGTAAACAAGTAAGCCAGAACCAAACTCCAACCGCAAATTACACCTGCTGTCGGGCCTAATCCTTTGACGATGTAAGAGTAGAGCGAACCGGGAGAAGCCGAGCGGCTGGCAAATTGATTGATGTTAATACTAACCAGCACTAAACCAATCATGCCGATGAGAAAACTTAGCCAGGTGCCATTGCCGGAAAGTACGACGATCAATCCTATATTTGAGGCGGGTATTGTTGTGGGTGCAATGACCGCAAAGGATTGAGCAAGAACTTCTCCAAAGGGAAGACAGTTTGGCTTTAAGCCGCGATCGCTTTGATTTAGTCGTCTTTCACTCGTCATTTAGAGACTCCCTTCATACAGATTTGCCAATTCGGTGCGGCTAGCCGAATCTAACCGCTAGGCTTTGTCTGGGTAAGGCTTGATTGCAATGAATATATGTTTTCAATCTACGCAGCCAAATTAATAAAAGCAAATACTTTTTTTTGTTGAAAGGATAACTTAAAGTGATTGATAGCTTGATATAGACAGCTAGAGGTGCTTAAGGAGCCTTAAAAAGTAGAGATGACATTTGAACAATTACGAATTTTTCTAGCGGTGGCAGAACATCTGCACTTTACCCGTGCGGCGGAAGAACTGTATATTACCCAACCTGCGGTTAGTGCCGCGATCCAAAGCTTGGAACAGCAATACAGCGTGAAACTGTTCCATCGCGTTGGTCGCCACATCGAGATCGCGGAGGCGGGAAAGCTGCTACAGGTGGAAGCAAAGAAGATTCTCGATCAGGTGGCTTTGACTGAGCGAGGTTTGCGCGAATTAAACAATTTACAACGGGGCGAGTTGAAATTGGGTGCGAGTCTCACGATTGGCAACTACTGGCTACCCAACAAAATTAGTCAATTTAAAACCCAATATCCTGGCATTTTTGTTAACTGTACTCTGGGCAATGCAGAAGAAATTTGCGAAGGGACAGCAACGGGACTATTTGATTTAGGTTTAATCACAGGAGAAGTAAAACCATCCCTACAGAGTTGCTTAGAGCAAGAGAGAGTAGGGAGCGATCGCTTACAAATCGTCGTGGGAAAGTCTCACCCCTGGTTTGAGCTTGCTGAGATTTCTCTAACAGAACTTTCTACAACCAGTTGGGTAATGCGAGAGCCAGGCTCCGGAGCGCAACAAATGTTTGAGCAAGCTTTGCAAAATTGGGGAATCGCTCCTACCCAGTTCAATGTAGTTTTAGTATTGAACAGTAGCGAGATGGTGAAGGCAGTGGTTGAAGGCGGTGTCGGTGCAGCTGCGATTCCAGAATTGATGGTGCAAAAAGAACTACAACTCTCTACACTGCACGCAGTTAAAGTTGTAGATGATAGGACAAGAGCGAAGACGAAACTGGAAATCGTCCAGCCTGTCTTGAAGCTGAAGCATCAACAACGGTTTCAGACTCGCGTTTCAATTGCTTTTGAACAGATGTTAACTGTATTTACAACACTATCTACAATATTTTAATCAATTTTAGTTAGGCTTTACAAATTTACTTAAATCCAACAATTTTGTAGAGTTTTCGACAATTAGCGGCAGCTTTCCATCCCATTTCTCTATTGCTTGCCTTTGCAATAATTCTGGAGTTAAATTTTCACGTAACACCCTATCCGCTTCTGCTTCTCCTCTGGCTAAATTAACCTGTGCTTCTGCCTGTTGTAATGTTTTTAAGGTTATAAAGCCTGCACGTTTTGCGTCCTGTTCGGCAATCTGTTTCGCCTCCACAGCATCGCTAAATCGCTTGGAAAAGTGGACATGGACTAGGGAGATATCATCAACTCCAATGTGATAGCTAGCCAGTCGTGTAGTTAATGAATCGTCTACGCCCGCTTTTACTTCTCCTCGCTTTGTAATAATTTCTTCAGCAGTGTACTGTGCCATTACTGCTTTTAATACTTCTTCTACTGCTGGATTTATAATTTTTTCTATAACTAGGTTCTCGTTCCCAATTTGTTGATAAATAGCATTCGCTTCCTCTGGAATAATGTGCCAGTTGAGAGCTACATCGGTGAAAACATCTTGAAGATCCTTCGAGGAAGCTTCAGCAGAACTTTCCTGTTTTTGTACTCGAACGCTCAATTTTTGGACGGTATTAACGATAGGAATAATGAAGTGTATTCCTTCGTCTAATACTCTCGGCTGCACTTTACCAAACTGCATTAATACACCCCGTTCTCCAGCATCTACAATCACAACAGGAGTAAGGGAAATCACGACTAATAATAAAAATAAAATTAGTTTACCGCCATTGGGAAGAGCTTTAAATTTTTTCATGGTCGAGGGGTAAATGGCAACTTTACTAAAGTATCAGCGAACTTTCGTAGATGTACTTAATCTCAAATAATCTCACCTTATATCGAGTCAGCAGGTCTAACGTTTGACAAATCTGCCATTAGAGAGATGTTGGTTTTGATAACTTGGCAAGTTGAACCCCTCGCCATTTGCTAGTTCCCCAATCTTTAATATTTTTGTACTCAGATGATTAAGCGGAGTGCCAAACTACGGTAATGGAATCGATAAACCGTAGTTTATATCGAAAGGGACACTTGCCGTGAGAATTGTTGTTGAAAACGTATCCAAGCAGTTCGGCAGTTTCAAAGCGGTTAACGAAGTTAGCTGACAAGTGTCCAACATGGCGGGTCGGGTTTGTGTTGCAGCACTATACTCGCTCTCACGCTCAAGTGCGTGAGAGCGAGAGCCTTTGGTCTACAAATTCGCAATGCACTGAAAGCGAGAACCCAAACGCGAGTAGAACAACTACTAGAGTTGGTGCAATTGAACGGAATGGGCGATCGCTATCCCTTTCAACTCTCTGGAGGTCAGCGCCAACGAGTAGCACTGGCACCCCAGCACAGATTACAGATTTGACTCAATACATTTCGGTTCAGGTTTTGACCGATTGCAACCCAAGCGACCAGAAATTCTTAGTAATCTAAGTATTGGAACGGAAGTCCTTACTTAGTTGATTCGACCAAATCTTTATAATCATTTTTAGTCTGTGCCTTTCGTAAAACAATCCGAGAGCAGATGATGAGATTGGATGAATTTATACAGTTGATGGAACAGGAAAGATGTCCTGAGTCTATACCTCAAGCATTGCAGGCACTGTGGTACGACAAAAAAGGAGATTGGGACAAAGCTCATCAAATTGTGCAAAATGCCAGTGATGCTGACAGCGCTTGGGTTCACGCCTACCTACATCGGAAAGAAGGCGACAACAGCAATGCCCGTTACTGGTATCGGCACACCGGACGACCAGAGTTTCAAGGCGACCTAAACCAAGAATGGCAGCAGATCGCTGAAGATGTGCTAGAGCGTTGCAAACCGCAATGATTTGATGGGATGGGCAACAGGAGCGCGATCGCCCCTAGAGGTTTCGGGATCTCATTACTTCACTCCGAAAGAAGCATTCGTTCAACCGGCAACGCCTGCTAGGGTAGTGATAATGAGCGATCTAGATCGATACTACAAAGTGCTGGGACTAGAGCCTGGAGCCTCACTTGATGAAGTGAACCAGGCTTATAGGGATTTGGCTTTTATTTGGCACCCCGATCGCATCCCGAAAGATAACCCTCGGTTACAGCAAAAGGCTCAAGAAAAACTGAAAGAGATTAATCAGGCACGCGATCGCTTGCGCTCAGTTCGACCCGGCGAAAAGAACCGAAATCCCGAACCTCCGGCACGCGATCGCGCTCATCCACCGAGTTCTTATTATCAATCTAGTTACTCCTATCAATCACCGCCTCAATCACCCCCTCAATCTCACCCTCAGGCTCCTAAGCAGCAGTCCGACTTGAGCGGAGCCAACTTGAGCGGAGCTAATCTCAAAGAAAAGGACTTGTCTGGAAGAAATTTGAGCAATGCCAACCTCAGCAACGCCAACTTAAGCGATGCCTTCCTGCATAAAGTGAATCTTCAGGGAGCCAACCTGGAAAAAGCGAATCTTTTTAGAGCCAACCTGTTGCAAGCGAAGCTAAACAACGCTAACTTGCGAGAAGCTAACTTGATTGGAGCCGACCTCAGTGGAGCCGATTTGAGGGGAGCCGATTTGAGGGGAGCTAAGGTTGGGTCGCAAGACCGAGTCCTGGTTAAACTGACTGGAGCGAACTTAGCAGGAGCCATCCTACCCGATGGCAGCATCCACGGTTAGGAAGCAGCGATACATCCTATTTGACCTTACCCCGTAAGCAGGGAGAGGAGAAGCTAGCCCCGTTTAGCTCAGCGTTTAGCTCAACAAAAAGGCAAAGAAATAGCCGCCTCTGCGTGAATGTCGAGGGGGTTGGGGGGTGAGGTTCCGGCTAACCCTACCTCCTTCCCGCTCTTCAGGGGATGCCAAAATCTTTACAATATGAAATAAGGTTAAAACGTTTATCAGAAAACAGAGTCAGAATCAATGGCGCTATTCGGATTTGGTAAAAAGCAAAGTCTGCCCACGATCGAGCAAGCATTGCCGGGACGGGCAGAACCCATGCAAGTCCCCGCTACTCACTACGTAAACGGTAATCCGCTGAAACCTCCTTTTCCCGATGGGATGGAGATGGCGATGTTTGGCTTGGGGTGTTTCTGGGGAGCAGAGCGCATATTCTGGAAGCAACCTGGAGTTTTCACCACCGCAGTTGGCTATGCAGCAGGAGTCACGCCAAACCCCACTTATCACGAGGTTTGTACGGGCATGACGGGACACAATGAAGTAGTTTTCGTTGTGTTTGACCCGAAAGTAATTAGTTACGAAACACTCCTGAAACTCTTCTGGGAAAGCCACAATCCTACCCAAGGAATGCGTCAAGGCAATGATGTCGGCACCCAATACCGTTCCGGAATTTATGCGTATTCAGAGAGCCAGAAGAAGCTGGCTGAAGCATCTAGAGACGCTTATCAGCAAGCCCTGAAAGCCTCCGGGTATGGAGAGATTTCCACTGAGATTCTGGATGCTCCTGAGTTCTATTACGCAGAAGCCTATCATCAGCAGTACCTCGCCAAAAACCCCAATGGGTATTGTGGGCTAGGGGGGACGAACGTTACTTGTCCTGCTATGACGAACGCTTGAAATAGAAATTTTGTCTGCTAGCGATCGCTAGCAGAAATCACTATCTTTACCCGGTATGCTCTTGAGCGGGTTGGTGCGTTCGTGGCACTGGTTCCTTAAAGCGTGATGAACTTGTCTAACCTAGATTTGGTAATGGTTTGACCAGTTCTCACTCTTTAGCAAACCAGTGCCACAATTTTTTATTTTGAATTGTCAAACAAAGCCTTGAAACAGAGGCGATAACAATATGAAATCTGCCAATCAGCGCTTCGACTCAGATTTCCTCCGGTCAGTTGCAAATTTCATCGCGATTCTTGCCGCATTTGCGATGAATGTCTATGCAAATGTTGCTCCTCCCAATGGATTGACAATTGGGGAAATATCTAATCGCTTCTTCCGTGAAGTCCCCATCATCCCCGCTAACTATGCTTTTGCGATTTGGGGCGTCATTTATTTAGGTTTGATTAGTTTTGCAGTCTATCAAGTTCTACCCGCCCAAAGACAAAATCCCTATCTGCGTCGAGAAGGGTATTTTTTGGTATTCGCAAGTATTGCACAAATTGCCTGGGTGTTTCTTTTCGGATACCAGCTATTTTCACTCTCAGTTGTGGCAATGCTGTTCATATTGCTGTCCCTGATTGGGATTTATCTGCGGTTGGGAATTGGTTTAGAACGAGTTTCAAGGGCACAAAAATGGTTCGTTCATATTCCCTTGAGCATCTATCTAGCCTGGATTAGTGTTGCGACAATTGTGAATGTGGCGAGTACGCTTGACTATTTAGGTTGGAATGGTTGGGGGATCAGTCCTCAGATATGGACGGTAATTCTGCTGGTTGTAGCGGCAGCGATCGCTGCCACAATTACCGTAAACCGCGCGGATATTGCCTACCCCTTCGTAATTATCTGGGCATTCGTAGCGATCGCAGTGCGTCAAGCCAGTCAACCTTTGATTGCTGCCACAGCGGTTGGATTTGCGATCGCGTTAGGGTTATTAATTTTATGGCGTCAACTGCGCCGTCCTAATGTGGCGATTTAATCGATAAAATCCGGTTGACTACAGCTAAAAAAGAACCTCACCCCCTACCCCCTCTCCGTTAACGGAGAGGGGAAAGTGCTAAAGGTTTTACGGCTTGCCGTTCCTTGGAAGGAGAGGAATTGGACGTGAGGTTTTTATGGTGAAATACAATGTATTGCATCAGATACTAAAACTGACGCGACCACGTTTTAGGCCAGCGTTCAACTACAACTTTTGTTTGGGTAAAGAACGCCACAGCATCTTTCCCTTGACCGTGTAAATCGCCGTAGAAGCTGTCTTTCCAACCACTAAACGGAAAGAACGCCATCGGTGCAGCGACTCCTATATTAATGCCAATATTGCCAGCTTCCGCTTCATACCGAAACTGCCGCGCCGCCGCACCACTGCTAGTAAATAAACAAGCCATATTTCCCCACTGACCGCTATTGACTAATGCGATCGCATCCTCAATCGTCTCCAGATGCATCACTCCTAACACCGGGCCAAAGATTTCTGTACGAGCTAATTCGCTTTTTGGGTTGACATTTTGCAAGATTGTCGGTCGGACAAAGTTTCCCTGTTCGTAACCGGGAATTTTGGCGCTGCGTCCGTCTACTAATACCGTCGCACCTTCGTCGGCTCCTTGTTGAATTAATTGCTCAATTCGTGCTTGACTTTGACGGGTAATTACCGGACCCATTTGCACTTTCTCATCCAAGCCATAGCCAACGACTCGTGTTTGTGCCGCATTTGCGATCGCTTCGGTAAAAGTGTGCCGTGCTTCTCCCACCGTCACAGCCACAGAAGCCGCTAAACAGCGCTGTCCAGCACAGCCAAAAGCACTATCGGCGGTAATTCGAGTCGTCATTTCCATATCCGCATCTGGCAGGACAATGATGGGATTTTTCGCGCCTCCCTGACATTGCACTCGTTTCCCAAAGGCGGCGGCTTTACTGTATACATACTGGGCGACGGGTGAAGAACCGACAAAGCTAATGGCGCGGATTGTGGGATGTTCTAAGATTGCATCGACTACTTCCTTCGCCCCATTCACCAAATTGACGACGCCTTTGGGCAATCCTGTCTTTTCTAGTAATTCAAAGACCTTCTGCATCGTCAAAGGGACTTTTTCAGAAGGCTTAAGAATGGTTGTATTGCCACAAGCGATCGCGTAGGGCAAAAACCAGAAGGGAATCATTCCAGGGAAATTAAACGGAGCGATGATTGCGGTCACTCCCACGGGTTGACGAATCATCATTTCGTCAATCCCACGGGCAACATCTTCCAGATTGTAACCCTGCATCAACATGGGAATCCCACAAGCAACTTCTACATTCTCAATTGCACGTTGTAATTCTGCTTTTGACTCAGCAAACGTCTTCCCACATTCCAGCGTCACGATGCGAGATAACTCATCTAAATGTTCTTCTAATAGAAATTTCAATTTAAATAGATATTGCACTCGTTCCGTTGCCGGGATGCGTCGCCAGTTCGGATAGGCAGCCGCAGCCGCAACAGCAGCAGCCTCGACATCGCTTGCCGGTGACAAGGGAACCTGAGTTAAGACTTCGGCAGTAGCGGGATTTACCACATCCAGGTATTCGGTGGCGCGGGAAGCACACCACTCGCCGTTAATGTAGTTGGGTAAAGGGTTTCTGAAGGACACAGAGATTTCTCCTTCCAAAGGTTTTTTCTGCATCCTACTCCCAAAAAGACCGGAACCGAAGCTTTACCGGGGAGGGTAATTTAACCTGAGTTCGGGTTAAGCAACTTGGAGCAAAGCAAAGTCCAGATCGAGCGACGGTTTCTTGGGCTGATGGCATTCTTGCAATCAACCCACACAGCAGGTTCACCATGAAGTTAACCGGGCTGCGATGCCTGGAGTGTTCAATCTGACAAATGTTCAATCTGACAAAGGCACCATTTACCGTAGAAGGGTCTTGTAATCGAGTGGTGTTCGAGACTTGGCTAGAGAGCTGCTTCATCCCCGTGCTGGAACTGGGACAGGTGGTAATTGTTGATAACGCGACGTTTCATCATGGCAGAGGCATTGCACAACTGCTTGTTTAGGCTAGCTTGAGGCTGTTGTATCTGCCCCCCTATTCTCCTGACCTCAATCGAATTGAGAAGTGTTGGGCTTGGCTCAAAACTCGCATTCGCCAATGCTTCTCTCACTCCAGTTCCCTCCGACACGCGAGCGAGTCTGTTCTTAGGGATGCTGTGTGCTAATACTCCTGCCGATAGGTATATATAGAAAGTTTCTGAATAATTAAGTAAGTTGTACTTTTAGCTTATTTGTTACATACGTAACATTTTAGGGAATCCTAGGAATAAAGTTAAAGCTCGCTTTTTAAACCTAATGACTCCTCTAGTACAGCAATTCCCAAAACTTTCTGGCTATACCTTGGTTGAGCAACTGTATCTAGGTTCTAGGACAGCTGTCTATCGAGGAGTGCAAAGGTTACAGCAATGTCCGGTGGTGATTAAGACACTGCGGCACGAATATCCCAGCTTTAGCGAGTTGGTGCAGTTTCGCAATCAGTATGCGATCGCAAAAAATCTCGACATTCCAGGCATTGTCCAACCGATGAGTCTAGAACCCTATGCTCATGGCTATGCCTTGGTGATGGAAGATATTGGTGGCATCTCTCTACGTCATTACATCCAGACTTCCCCGCTGACGGTTGAACAATTCTGGCCAATTGCTCTGCAAATTGTGGATGTCCTCCAGCAGCTCTATCAGCAACGAATTATTCACAAAGACATTAAACCCGCCAACATTCTGATTCAACCCGAAACTGGGCAGATTAAGCTAATTGACTTTAGCATTGCTTCCCTGTTACCCCGCGAAACCCAAGAGATTCAAAATCCCAACATTCTAGAAGGCACCCTAGCCTATATCTCACCAGAGCAAACCGGGCGGATGAACCGGGGGATTGACTATCGCAGCGATTTCTATTCTTTGGGAATTACCTTTTTTGAACTGCTCACGGGACAGTTACCATTCCCAGCTGACGAGCCAATGGAAATGGTTCATGCCCATATAGCGAAGCAACCCCTCTCTGTCTGCGATCTCAACCCAGATTTGCCCATCCTGCTTGGTGAAATCCTTCGCAAACTGATGGCTAAGAATGCGGAAGAGCGCTATCAAAGTGCCCTCGGTCTTAAGCACGATCTAATGAGATGCCAGCAAGAGTATGATGTTGCGAGCAAACACGCCTGGTTTAACTTAGGTGAACGGGATATCAGCGATCGCTTTTTGATTCCCGAAAAACTCTACGGACGAGAACAAGAAGTTCAAACCTTGCTTGAAGCGTTTGGTCGAGTTGCCAACGGAGCCTCCGAACTGATGCTAGTGGCAGGTTTTTCCGGCATTGGCAAAACCGCCGTCGTCAATGAAGTGCATAAGCCGATTGTGCGTTGGCATGGCTATTTCATCAAAGGTAAATACGACCAATTCAACCGCAATCTTCCCTTTAGCGCCTTTGTCCAAGCCTTCCGTGACCTGATGGGTCAACTGCTGAGTAGTGATGACGTGCAGTTGCAAGATTGGAAAGCGAAGATCCTGGCGGCAGTGGGTGACAATGGTCAGGTGCTGATTGAGGTAATTCCTGAACTCGAACAGGTTATCGGCCCACAACCCCCGGTACCAGAACTCTCCGGTAGCGCCGCTCAGAACCGTTTCAATCTGCTGTTCCAGAAGTTCATCACAGTGTTCACCACCCCAGAGCATCCCCTGGTGATTTTCCTGGATGACTTGCAGTGGGCTGATTCGGCCTCTCTGAACCTGCTCAAACTCCTGCTAACCGAGCGCGATCGCGGTTATCTGTTCATCATCGGAGCTTATCGGGATAACGAAGTGTTCCCGACTCACCCCTTGATGCTGATGCTCGACGAGGTCAAAAAAGCTGAAACCTCGATCCATACCCTCACCCTGGAACCCCTGAGCCAAGGGGATGTGAATCAGTTAACGGCAGATACGCTGAGTTGCTCGATTGAATTAGCTCAGCCATTGACAGAGTTGGTCTGTCAAAAAACCAAGGGGAATCCCTTCTTCCTCACCCAATTTCTCAAAGCCCTGCATGAGGACGGCTATATTTCGTTTGATTCCCAGGCAGGACATTGGCAGTGCGACTTAGCAACGGTGAAGTTACTCGCGCTCACGGATGATGTCGTTGAGTTCATGGCACTTCAGTTGCAAAAATTACCTGCTGCAACCCAGACTGCTTTGAAGCTGGCAGCTTGCATTGGCGCTCAGTTCGATTTGGCGACCCTGGCAATTGTCAATGAGCGATCGCCCGAAGATACCGCCATCGATCTCTGGAAAGCCTTGCAAGAAGGCGTGATTTTACCGATTGCCGAGGTCTATAAGTTTTATCAGCCGTCACCACTTCAGGTGGCAGAAGTCAACCAGGCAGCAACCTTTAACTGTTCCTATCGCTTTCTTCACGACCGCGTTCAGCAAGCCGCCTATTCTCTCATCCCTAACGAGCAAAAACAGACGACTCATTACCAAATCGGGCAACTGTTGCTGCAACAAGTTTCCCCTGCCGCCAGAGAAGAGCGCATTTTTGAAATCGTCAATCAGTTGAACTATGGCACAACGCTGGTTAAGGAACAACAGGAACGGGACGAACTCGCCCAACTCAACCTCATGGCCTGCCGCAAGGCCAGACTGGCAACCGCTTATCAAGCCGCCCGCGAATATGCCACCGTAGGGCTGCAACTGCTAGGAACAGATGCTTGGCACCGGCAGTATGAAATGACCCTATCCTTGCACGACTTAGCTGCCGAGGTCGCTTTCTTGGTGGGCGATTTTGAGCAGATGGATCGGTGGATTGAAGCGGTAATTCATCATGCGAAAACGCCTTTAGAACAGGTGCAAGTCTATCAAGTCAAAATCCAGGCATTAGTCGCCCGCAATCAATTTGTGGAAGCGATCGCGATCGGTCAATCGGTCTTCCGGATGTTAGGCGTGAACTTGCCAGACGAACCCACCCTAGAGGATATTCGCCTCCTAAAGCAGGAAATTGATGCCTTAATTGGCGATCGCGCCATTGAGTCATTTCTTCATCTGCCCCCCATGAGCGATCCTCAGCAGCTCGCGATTATGCAAAATGCAGCGCGACTGACCCCCGTCTGCTATATGTCCGGCACAAAGCTTTATTTTCTGGTCGTAGCCCTCCAGGTTAAATTATCAATTCAGTTTGGCAATAGTCCGGTTTCGCCTTACTGCTACGCGGGTTACGCCTTTCAACTGAGGATATTGTGGGGAGACATGACCAAGGTGCCTCAGTTTGGGCAATTAGGATACCAACTCGCCTCAGAGCCAGATGCCAAAAATATTCGAGCCGCAACAGCCTTGTTAATGGGGGGATATGTGGGTCACTGGACGATCCATCTGCGAGAAACGTTGGCTATTCTGCTGGAAGGCTATCAAGCTGGATTGGAAACTGGCAATCTAGAATTTATGGGCTACGATGCCCAGTTGTACTGCTTCAATGCTTATTGGTGCGGTCAACCGCTCGCTGAACTCGAACCCCAAATTCGCGCCTATTACCAACAGTTGTGCGACCTCCACCAAGTCACGGCAGCAAACTGTGTTTTGGCTTACTGGCAAGCGGCTCAAATTCTTTTGGGTGAGTCAGAGGAAGAGATTCTCCTACGCCAGGATGCCTATGAAGAACAAGTCCTGGATGAGGCAAAAGTTGATTTTTACCGACTATCTTTCTTTTACCTGTATCGATTCACATTGAATTACTGGCTGGAAGATTTTGCCAAAGCGGAACACGATGCCACTCAAACCCGACGGTATTTAGCCGGAGGGATGGGAAGTACCGTTGAACCGATCTTATATTTCTATGATTCTCTGACCGTGCTGGCAACTCCGCCAGAATCGATGTTGGAGTCAGAACCTAGATGGCAGCGAATGCAAGAAAATCAAGCCAAGCTAAAAGAGTGGGCAGATTATGGCCCCATGAATTACTTGCACAAATATCATCTAGTAGAAGCTGAAAAACATCGCGTTCTCGATCGCAAAACGGAAGCGATAGAACTGTATGACCTAGCGATCGCTGGTGCCAAAGCCAATGGCTACCCTCAGGAAGCAGCCCTTGCCAATGAACTGGCGGCAAAATTCTACCTGGCTTGGAACAAAGAGCGGATCGCCCAAGCTTATATAATTGAAGCCTATTATGGCTATGCTCGCTGGGGGGCGAAAGCCAAACTCGCCGACTTAGAAACTCGCTATCCTCAACTGCTGGCTCCCATCCTCCAACAAACGCAGACACTATTCTCTATCGACGAAACCGTATTTGCCACTGGAACTGTCACCGCTACGAATACTTCTTCCACCAGTATTTCTGATTCCCTGGATCTGCTTGCCATCCTCAAAGCTTCCCAAACTCTTTCTAGTGAAATTGAGCTTGAGCAGTTAATTGGTACTCTTTTACTTACGGTAATACAAACCTCAGGGGCGACGCAGTGCGCTTTGATGTTGAGTGAGGAACAAAATCTCACGGTTCAGGCTAAGGCAGAGCTTACGGAATCCGGTCAAATCGCAACGCAGATTCTGCATCCGGCGCAGTCGCTTGTCGATAGCGGTATAGTCCCTATCAGTCTGGTAACAAAAGTCAAACGCAACTTGCAGTCTGCCGTGATTACCAACGCCGTGCAAGAGCCGCTATTGATCGGTGATGTGTATATTCAAAACCAACAGCCCAAGAGTCTGCTGTGCAGCCCCATTCTGCAACAAGGCAAGTTGCTGGGTATGGTCTATCTGGAAAATAATCTGGCAACAGGAGCCTTTACCCGCGATCGCGTTAAGTTGCTGAATCTGCTCTGTGCCCAAGCTGCGATTTCCCTGGAGAATGCTCGCCTCTATCGGCAAGCCCAAGCCTATGCTCAACAGCTAGAAGAATCTCAGCTTCAGATTGTGCAAAACGAAAAAATGGCGACTTTGGGTAACTTGGTGGCAGGAGTTGCTCACGAAATTAATAACCCAGTCGGCTTCCTCAACGGCAGTATTAATAATGCCAAAGATTATGTAAAAGACCTGCGTGAGTATTTAGACACCTACCAGCAGCACCAGCCGCCTACTGGTTCAGTAGCCGAATTGGCCCAAGAAATTGACCTAGAGTTTCTATTGGAGGATTTACCCAAGTTAATTGACTCAATGCAAGGAGCGACCGATCGCATCAAAGGCATCAGCACCAGTCTGCGTACCTTCTCTCGTGCCGATACGGAACACAAAGTTAGCGCCAAGCTGCACGAAGGGTTAGATAGTACGCTGTTAATTCTCAAATATCGACTCAACGCGAATGAAAATCGGCCTGCCATTAAAGTTATCCGAAACTACGGTGAAATCCCTGAAATTGATTGCTTCCCCGGTCAGCTTAACCAAGTGTTTATGAACATTCTGGCTAATGCAATTGATATGTTCGATGAAATGGCACAGCAAACAACCTTCGAAAAATTAGAACATCATCCCCAAAAAATTACGATTCAAACTGCATTATTACTAGAAAAAAATACGGTTGAAATTCGCATTAATGATAATGGTAAAGGCATGAATGAGGAAGTTAGAACTAAGATTTTCGATCATTTGTTTACCACTAAAGAGGTTGGCAAGGGAACGGGGTTAGGCTTAGCGATTGCTCGTCAGATTGTGCTAGAGAAACATGATGGTCGGCTGGAAGTCCAGTCGGAGTTAGGGCAAGGCACTGAGTTTTCCATCTTCCTCCCAGTTCGAGGTCAAGTCATCCATCCTGCTTGAAAGGCTGTAGATCAACCACCGCTGTGACGCAGTACAACCACTCTGTTGCAGCGGAAAGTTTAGATATCTTGGTGTAGATGCAAAGGCGATCTGCTGCCGCTGAACACGACCGTTGTACAGCTTAAATTCTGGGTTTTGGCTGCTGAAGCAGGGACTTTCGCCACTAGGGTTCAAAGTGGCAGCACAAATCGTCGATGTGCTATAAAAGTTCTTCTGGCACTAGATATGGGAGGAACTGGCTGAATTATAGATTTAACTCATTTCAGCTTACACGTCTCCTTCTTTTCTTATCCCAAACTCAGATTAATTTAAACTCCAACATTCGCCAAATCAAAGCGATTAAAAACAAAAAACCCCAGTACCCATCTGGGGTGTACTGAGGAGCGAGTTCTTTCGAGTCCGATTATTTTTTATCTAGAGTCCCGTCCGCTTTGTTCTCTACATTACAGCCGAAATTTGCTCCACTAACGAAAGCCGTCCTTTACACGCGGCGCGAAGCAGACGGTCGATGACATCTCTCTCTTCTTCACCCAACGAATCATCGAGTAGCGCTGCCATAAGTCCGTAGCGGTCAGCAAGCGTCAGGGAACCAGAATAAGTAACTTGAGCGAATAACTCAGAGAGGGCGGTGGGGAGAAGTTGGATAGAAGGCATCGTTTGGGACTTGAACTCGATATCTATAATATCGGTGAATTTCCGGTTGTCATTGGTGATGCGATGGGATAGCAAAAAGTGATTCTTTTAGCCGCCTCTTGTGATTCAAATCACAAGAAATGGCGAACTCAATCGCAGCACGAGTACGATCTGGGTCACTTTATGGCTTCCTGGCGAAAGCTTTACGTTTGTGCTGAATCGAGACTCCCAGAGGCTTCCGTCCTAGGAGTGTCAATTTAAGTCAACAGCAAGGCAAAAAGACCGCATAAAGCAATGCCATCAAAGACTCCGGCTCCGCCGATACTTAGCACTCCTGGTGTCATTGCTTGAATTTCCTTCAGATGCAGCAAATCCGCACCAATCAACGTTCCCAATACGCCCCCAGCAAACGCGACAGGAGCAGCATGAACCCCTGCAATCACAATGGCAGACAGCGCAGCAGTTAGGGGAGCCAATAATGGACTCATTTGAATACCAATTCCCGGCACCACTTTCGCCCCGTAGTAGCTAACAAGCGAGACAATTGCAGTCACTAGGACAATGAAGAGCGGATCTGCACGGGTAAATTGGTACAGCGCCACAACTAGCGGAATTAATCCACCCCCCACATTTAAAGCTACGACAGTTGAACGCTGCACTTTCCTCAGAGGAATCCCCCAGAATTGCCTTAACCAGAAGGAGGTAAAGTCATCGATCAAGTCAGCTTGGGATTCCACTCGATAGAGGGGGATATTGATAGTGCTGCCCAGAATAACTGCTGTTAGTAATAAAACAGCCATACCGGGAGAAAATCCTAGCTTGGCTACCGCAATTTGCACCACATCCACCGCTAAAGCAAACCAAAGAAAAGGTAGTAGCAGCAGGAACAGGATAAATAGAAGTAGGGAGACTGGAAGATAAATCATAAACATCTGGGGGAAGGATTCCTCGTTAGAGTCCTTCACGCTGTCGCTATTGTATAAATTTAGAGAAAATCCAGTAAGACGGTGTTGACCACCTTAATCATTGGTTATTGCCGTACACGAGCAGGAAAGGCTCGTGGTTGTGCGGCCCTACAATATGGGTGGAAAGCATTACTTACTAGGTAGGGTTTTCCCAAATGACAAAAGTTTTTGGGTAGAACAATATTAGATTAAGGAAAGTAAATAAGTCTTGTAACTAAAAGCTGCTTTCTCAAAGTAATTAGCAGTGCAGCCAGTTACTGAAAAAGACTATTTTCTTGCCTCAGGTAAAGCAGCTTCTCCATATTAAGTAATCGCAATCAAAGAAGCTGTGCGCGAGCCTATCAAACGATAACGTTGAGTGAGTTAAGTCTATAACGGAGGTAACTGAACGTATGGCACTAATACGTTGGCAACCATTCCGCGAAATAGAAACCTTACGCCGTCAATTTGACGAACTGTTTGAGGAACTTGCAAGAGGCAACCGCGAGTCTGAGATGACTTGGACGCCTTTGGTTGAACTTCAAGATATGGATGACAACCTCATTCTCAGGGCACAACTTCCCGGATTAGAAGCTAAGGATCTCGATGTCCAAGTGACTCGTGATGCAGTTTCAATTTCGGGGGAACACCGCTCTGAAAACAAGGTTGAAGAGAAAGGATATTTCCGCTCGGAGTTTCGTTACGGTAAATTCCAACGGATGATTCCTTTCCCGGTTCATATCCAAAACGAGCGGGTACAAGCTGACTTCCAGAATGGCGTCTTAACGCTGACTCTACCTAAGGTGGAAGAAGCGCAACGCCGAGTTGTCAGACTCAACTTGGGTGAAAGCCAAGGCGTGGGCAGCGAGCGATGCGATGCCAAAGGAAATCGCTGGGGCAAATGCTTCCACAAATGCTTCCACGACGGTAGAAGCGAACAGCGAACAAGGTAACGGTCATAACGACCAGGCTCAAGCTGGATCAGCGATCGCTTCCTAATTCACTCGCTTCGTATCCTCCATTCCTCCTGAGAGACACGCAACAGACGGAATTGATTCCCTCTGTTGCGGAAACGACAACCAACCGCGATCGCAATCACTGCAAGTGCGATCGCGGTTAATTTTTTCACATAACAGCTTTGTGCATTCCCACAAGTTAAAGGATTATTCCAATTTGTCTGTTGAGTGCTGCTTCAATCGCCGCATCAGTGGCTTGAACTGAGATTTTAAAATACACACCCACAGCAGCCTTCAATCTCCAGCAGTGTTGCAGCTGGAGATTGAAGCGTGGTACGGTTGCATCTCCCTGGAATCCAGGTTAAGCCTGGTTCTTTACGAAGACGAAAATTCAGGGAATAATTAGAGAAATACAGATGAGGAAAATTTTTAGTTCGGTAGAAATACTATGCTGAGAATTGCGATCGTAGCTCTATTAACTTTGGAGATAGTGTTATTGTCTGCGTTAGCGCTATCTCCAGCTAACGCGACTAGCAGTGACTTTGAAAATTACATCTGGAGCTTTGCAGATGTAGGCAGCCATCAAGTTGTTTGTAAGAAGATTGTGATGCATCCGGAGAAACAGTTGCACTCCGGAGAATCTGGCAGACAAGTTGTAAAGATGTCTTCTACCTCTACAGTCGTGAGTGATAGTTATTGTGCTGCCTCAACGAAACCTGTTGTGGGAAGCTAATCGGTTACTTCAATACTGAGCTGAGTGGGAGGTAACTGGAACGCACCTCACATGTTAGTTATGTTTTGCCCGATTGCTCCCGGAAAGGTATAGCAGTCCTAAATGATGCGTGAGAGCGAGATGACCGACTTCTTTAAGGAAGTCGGTCATCTGTTCTGCTGATTCACAATTCCAATAGGGTTGTTATAGCGCCAGATAAAAAGAGATTATTACGCGCAAAATTCTCATAATACAAGTATTTTAATTCTCAAAATAATATCTCAAATTTTATATTTTTTGGGTTCGGATATCTCTACCTTCTTAATTCCAGGTTTCCGCCTAAAGTAGCATTTGCAAAACAAAATAGTCTTTATTAAAATTTTGTGAAGTAATTTCCTCTGTTTAGAAAATCCTTCACAAGGAACAAAACATCTATAGAACAGAGCCTCTTCTAATCTAAATTAGACCTTACTACAATTAAGAGGTTAGTGATGAGAATTGCACAGGTGGCTCCTTTATGGGAGCGTGTTCCACCTCCAGCCTATGGCGGCATTGAATTGGTTGTCGGGTTACTTTGCGATGAATTAGTCCGGCGCGGTCATGAGGTCACTTTGTTTGCATCTGGTGATTCCATCAGTCTCGCTAAATTAGAATCTGTTCATCCACAGGCACTCCGTTTAGACTCCTCAGTGAAGGAATATAGCATTTACGAAATGCTGCAATTGAGTCGAGTCTACGAGCAAGCAGATAAGTTTGATATCATTCACTCTCACATGGGCTGCGCTGTCTTGCCGTATGCGAATCTGGTAAAAACGCCTACTGTTCACACCCTGCATGGCATTTTTACCCCAGACAATGAAAAGCTGTTTATGCACGCCCGTCGTCAACCTTTCATTAGTATCTCCAATGACCAGCGGGAACCCAGACTAAATCTGAACTGCGTCGCTACAGTTTATAACGGCATCAATCCAACGATTTATGAGTTTTACCCCCAGCCGGATAACCCCCCTTACTTGGCTTTTCTAGGTCGAATCTCACCGGAAAAAGGGCCGCATTTGGCAATAGAAATTGCTAAGCGTTCTGGCTGGCACTTAAAGATGGCAGGGAAAGTGGATGTCGTTGATGTGGAATATTTTGAGCAGCAAATCAAGCCTCACATTGATGGTAAGCAGATTGAATATTTAGGTGAAGCAAACCATGTTCAAAAGAATGCATTGATGGGAGGGGCTGTTGCAACTTTATTCCCAATTACCTGGCGCGAACCGTTTGGGTTAGTCATGATTGAATCGATGGCATCGGGAACACCAGTGATTGCAATGAAGATGGGTTCTACGCCAGAAGTGATTGCTCACGGGAAGACAGGCTTTTTGACCCACAACGTTGAAGAAGCGATCGCTGCAATTGATAAAGCCGCCCAATTAAACCGCTACGCTTGTCGAGAACACGTGCAAACCCACTTCAGCGTCCAACAGATGACTGATGGTTACGAAGCAGTTTATCAACAAATCTTGGCAGAGCGCTTTTCGCAAAATGGTCACGTCCGCAGTCAATCTAAATTGCGTAGCACCCATTAATCGCTAATCGTTTTGAGGAATCTTACAGGGAGGAGGAAGCTTTTACCATCCAAACTGTAAGTCTTGATTTCTCAATTCAGTTCAGTTAAGAGCGAATCGCAGTTTAAGAATTTTAATTGCCCTAAAACTTGTTATCATTTCGCCTTGTTGCTGTTAAGTGAGCCGACTTAAGAAGAATTTCGCTGAATTAAGTTGTATGCAATTTCGCGTCTCTACAAATGCCCTTCGACTTAGCAATGGTGCAAGCTATGAGCTTTGCCACTAACCGGAGTGCTTGATAATTGAGCAAATTTTTACATAACTGTGGCTCAGATAAAGATATAGATAAGGGAGCAAGCCATCTACCAAGCGGCAAGAGGACTTCCCAATGCACTACCGTCTTAGATACCTCAGCTTTACTACTGCGACTCTACTACTTTCGGTAACATTTCCCCTTTTTCCGCTTACCTCAAACTTTGAGCCGCTGGTAGTTCAAGCACAAACGACCCAAGATAGAACAGCGGAGGCGAAGCGGCTGAACGCAGAGGGACTTCAGCAATTAGATAGGGGTCAATTTCGAGAAGGCTTAGAGAAATTCCAGCAGGCTTTAGCGATTAATCGAGAAATTGGCGATCGCAAAGGCGAGGGCGTCATTCTCAACAACATTGGGAGAGTTTACGACAGTCTGGGACAGTACCCGAAAGCATTAGAGTTCTATCAGCAAGCTTTAGCCATTCGCAAAGAAGTGGGCGACAAGGCGGGGGAAGGGACGACTCTCAACAATATTGGGGCAGTTTACAACTACCTGGGACAATACCCGAAAGCCTTGGAGTTTTATCAGCAAGCTTTAGCCATTCGCAAAGAAGTTGGCGACAGGGGAGGGGAAGGGACGACTCTCAGCAATATTGGGACAGTTTACAACTACCTAGGACAGTATCCCAAAGCCTTGGAGTTCTATCAGCAAGCTTTAGCCATTAGTAAAGACATTGGCGACAAACCGGGGGAAGGAACGATTCTCAACAATATTGGGTTAGTTTACAAAAACCTGGGACAGTACCCGAAAGCCTTGGAGTTCTATCAGCAAGCTTTAGCCATTCGCAAAGACACTGGCGGCAAGGCGGGGGAAGGGACGACTCTCAACAATATTGGGCAAGTTTACGACAGCCTGGGACAGTACCCGAAAGCCTTGGAGTTTTATCAGCAAGCTTTAGCCATTAGTAAAGATATTGGTGACAAGGCAGGGGAAGGAAATACCCTCAACAGCATTGGGACAGTTTACAACTACCTAGGACAGTATCCCAAAGCCCTGGAGTTCTATCAGCAAGCTTTAGCCATTAGTAAAGACATTGGCGACAAGGCAGGGGAAGGAGATACCTTCAACAATATTGGTGCAGTTTACAACTACCTGGGACAGTATCCCAAAGCCTTGGAGTTCTATCAGCAAGCTTTAGCCATTCGCTCTCGAATTGGCGACAAGGCGGGGGAAGGGACAACCCTCAACAACATTGGGGCAGTTTACGTCGAGCTAGGGCAGTATTTAAAAGCGTTGGAGTTCTATCAGCAAGCTTTAGCCATTCGCGGAGACGTTGGCGACAAACCGGGGGAAGGAACGACTCTCAACAATATTGGGTTAGTTTACAAAAACCTGGGACAGTACCCGAAAGCCCTAGAGTTCTATCAGCAAGCTTTAGCCATTAGTAAAGACATTGGCGACAAGGCGGGGGAAGGGACGACTCTCAACAATATTGGGCAAGTTTACAAAAACCTGGGACAGTACCCGAAAGCCTTAGAATTCTATCAGCAAGCTTTAGCCATTAGTAAAGATATTGGTGACAAGGCAGGGGATGGGACGACTCTCAACAATATTGGATCAGTTTACGACAGCCTGGGACAGTATCCCAAAGCCTTGGAGTTTTATCAGGAAGCTTTAGCCATTAGTAAAGACATTGGCGATAAGGCGGGGGAAGGGAGGACTCTAAATAATATTGGGGCAGTTTACCACTACCTGGGACAGTACCCGAAAGCTTTAGAGTTATATCAACAAGCTTTAGCCATTCGCTCTCGAATTGGCGACAAGGCAGGGGAAGGGACAACCCTCAACAACATTGGGGCAGTTTACAAGTACCTGGGACAATACCCAAAAGCCTTGGAATTTTATCAACAAGCTTTAGCGATTGTTAAAGAAATTGGCGATAAGCCAGGGGAAGGTGTAACCCTCAACAACATTGGTTTCCTGTTAGAGGAACAGAAGCAGCCGCAATTAGCGATCGCTTTCTTCAAACAATCTGTCAATGTCACCGAAGCCATTCGCAAAGATTTAAGAATCCTGCCAAAAGAGCAACAGCAGTCTTACACCGAAACCGTTGCAGCTACCTATCGCCGTCTTGCCGATCTCCTGCTGAAAGAAAACCGGGTACTCGAAGCACAACGAGTCCTCGACTTGCTCAAAGTTCAAGAACTCGACGATTACCTCCGCACCGTACAAGGGAACGAAAATACAAAACCGGGGGTGGAATATTTACCCTTAGAAGAGCGACTTTTGGGCGAGTACAATACTGAACTCGCTTCCGTTGTCCAAATTGGTAAAGAACTACAGAAACTCCAGAAGATTCCCGCAAGCGATCGCACTCCACAGCAGGAACAGCGCCGACGACAGATTGAAACCGCTCAGCGGGCAACAACTCGAAAATTTCTCGATTTCATCGGTTCTCCCCAAATTGTCGCCCTTGTCGGGCAACTGAACCAAACTACAGGCGGCGAAAACCTCAGCCCGCAAATGCTTGTAGGTTTACAGGACAACCTCAAGAAACTGGCACAAGATGCCGTTCTTCTCTATCCGCTGATTCTCGAAGATCGCCTGGAACTGGTACTCATTACCCCCTACGCGCCTCCGATTCATCAAACTGTCCCCGTCAAACGAGAAGAACTCAACCGCACCATTGCCGATTTTCGCTCAGCTTTGAAAAATCCGAACGCGAATGCGAAAGAACCTGCCCAAAAACTCTACAATTGGCTCATTCAACCGATAGAAGCTGCCCTTAAAGAAGCGAAAGCCCAGACCATTATCTATGCCCCAGACGGGCAACTGCGTTACATTCCCCTAGCGGCTTTGTATGACGGCAATCAGTGGTTGGTGCAGAAGTACCGCGTCAATAATATCACTGCCTTGAGTTTGATCGAGTGGGACAAGAAACCCCAAGCGCCTAAGATTTTAGCGGGTGCGTTCAGTCAGGGAAATTACAGCTTTCAAGTCGGCGATCGCAACTTCAACTTTGGAGGATTGCGCTTTGCAGGGAAGGAAGTCGAAAACTTGGTGGCGATGCTTCCCAGCACGACAGGTTTACTCAATCGGGACTTTAGCGAAAAGGAGATATTAGCCCGGATTAGCGATTATTCTATCCTTCACTTCGCGACTCATGCCGCTTTTGTCACGGGTAAACCAGAAGATTCGTTTATTTTATTTGGCAATGGCGATCGCGCAAATTTCCGCGATGTCGAAACTTGGCCTTTGAAAAACACCGATCTGGTCGTCCTTTCTGCCTGTGAAACCGGAGTCGGCGGTCAATTAGGTGATGGGAAAGAGATTTTAGGCTTTGGGTACCTGATGCAAAAGGCGGGTGCGAGGGCGGCGATCGCATCTTTGTGGACGGTCGATGATGGCGGTACCCAAGCACTGATGAATGCTTTCTATACCGCCCTAGAAAATGGCAATACCCCAAAAGCTGAATCCCTCCGCCAAGCACAAATCGCCTTGATTACCGGCGACTATACAGCTTTGGGTCAAGAACGGGGCATTTTTGTCGTCGAACGGATTCGCGATATACCCGGTAATGTTAGCGATCGCCTTAGCCACCCTTATTATTGGGCACCCTTCATCTTGATTGGCAATGGTCTATAAATGCCGATTACTGCTGTTCTTGCCCCGATCCGCCTTGATTCGGTCGTTGAGTCGCAGCGGCATTCTCCGGACTTTCTTCTTCGGCTCTTCTGGCATCAACACCTTCATCCAGAAGATCGGCTGGCTCTACTGAGAGGTCAGCCGCAGTATCAATCCGACCATTCGCATTCGTGTTGGGTTTTGGTGAAGTGCTTTTATGACTGGCATGACCACCTGGCATAATTTTTTCCTCAATTTAAATGAATTTATCTTTTTCAGCTTAGACTCATCGGTTTAGAGAAATACCCTATCTTGGGGCTTAAATTTGACTAAAAAAACTAACATTTCTGATTAGTTTCTGCTTATTCATTTTCTGTCTATTTATACTCAAAAAGTATAGATGGAGACGCGACAACCCTTGTCTATACTGGCTATCTAGAGGAAACCCGCTCTCAACGGCTTTCAACCCGGCTCTGCCAGAATTTGTCACCCGTGTCTTTTTAATTACCAGAATATTTTTTAGCATATTGAGATTTTAATTCAAGAGATCATACTTAGGATTGATGAGCTTACTAAGATAAATTTGCTTTTCTCTTGAAGAGTTGCTCGATTAAAAGATTTGTTAAATCGGTTAAAAAGATTAGCTCTGTTCTGGCATAAATACGATGAGTCTCTTCAAAGAAATATCGCTAAAGATACGTTTTGTTCTAGGATCGCTGCTCTATGTGAGTTATATGCCGCAGGCATGGGTCTATTCTCGCCAACGCGATCGCATTGAACAAGAGTTTCTCAATCCGCCAGCCGATGAGGCTTTTGACAACCCCGGAAAATTACTGCGGGGCGAGCCAAGCAATCGAGGTGCTAATTTTTACTTCGAGCAAGCAGAGTTAGAAATTTGTTTTCTGACTAGCGATTTAGTCCGAGTGGATTGGAAGCCGGGGATACCGCCGATTCCGTATGCGATCGCTCGTCAGGATTGGTCGGAAGTCGAGACGACGTTGGAAGAAACGGCGGAGGGTTGGACGGTTTCGAGCCACAATCTCACCGTTATCGTCGGAATCGATGGCAGCCTGAAATTCTGCGACGCCTCTGGACAAACCTTACGGGAAGAACTCCCGCCGCAACGAAAAGATGGGGGATGGATTCACAAAGCCCAACTGCGAGAAGAAGAACGCATTTATGGCTTAGGAGAACGCGCTTCTTCCCTCAACCTGCGTGCAGCGAGGGAGGTGACAAAGAAAGGAGAAGTTACCGAGCAACCTAAAACCTATCGGATGTGGAACTATGACGCTGCTGGGATGTATGCCCCCGGTTCAGATCCGATGTATATTTGCATTCCGGTTTATTGGGGTCTTCACTCCGCAGGCAGTTACTTGGTTTTCTATGAAAATTCTTTTAATGCCAATTTTACGTTTGCAGATGTCGCCACAGCCGACTTCGACGGAGGATCGCTGCGTTACTACTTCACCTCCGGCTCCCCTGCGGAACTACTAGAGCGTTACACGGAGCTGACGGGACGTTCTCCCCTGCCTCCACGCTGGGCTTTGGGCTATCATCAGTCGAAGTGGGGATATGGTACGGAAGAGGCAGTCCGCAAAGAAGCGAAGACATTTCAGGCTCATAACTTGCCGTTGAGTGCGATTCACCTAGATATTGACTGTCAGGTGGGATACCGAGCCTTCACGATTGACCCAGAGCGCTTTCCCAACTTAGGAAGTTTTACGCAAGAACTGGCTGAGCTGGGGGTGCAGTTTATTGCCATCCTTAACCCTGGAATCAAGTACAGCCGCCAGAGCAACTTGTTCTTAGAGGGTCAGATTCTTGATGCGTTTTGCAAACACCCTAACGGTAAGCTTGTTGTTGCCCCGGTCTGGCCCGGTTGGTCAGTTTTCCCCGATTACACAAATCCAACGGTACGCAAGTGGTGGAGTCGGCAGTATGCATACTTGCTCGATGTCGGCGTGGCAGGATTTTGGCACGACATGAACGAACCGGCTGCTTTTATTCTTTGGGGCGATCGCTCTCTTCCCAAACCGACGCGGCATTTCCTGGAGGGGAGAGGGGGCGACCACCGGGAGGCGCATAATATCTACGGATTGCTGCAAGCGGAGGCGGGATACAAAAGTCTGCGGGAACATCGACCCCATCAACGCCCGTTCATTGTTTCGCGTTCGGGTTGGGCGGGACTCCAGCGCTATGCTTGGACTTGGACGGGTGATATTGAGTGTACTTGGGCGGCGTTGCGGCAGACGGTGGCGACGGTTGTGGGGTTAGGACTATCGGGAGTTCCTTATAGTGGCCCGGATATCGGCGGTTTTCAGGGAAATCCGAGTGCTGAACTTTACCTGCGCTGGTTCCAGATGGCAAGTTTTCTGACTTTTTGCCGCACCCACTCTTCTAATAACGTTGAACACCGGACGCCGTGGACGTATGGCGAACCTTACTTAAGTATCATTCGGCAATTCTTGCAATTACGCTATAAACTGCTGCCCTACTTCTATACATTGGCTTGGGAAGCAAGCCAGAAGGGTTATTCTCCAGTTCGTCCGCTTTTCTGGGCTGACAGCGATGAATCTGCACTTTGGGATGTAGAAGATGCTTTCTTGTTGGGCGATGCACTGCTGGTTTGTCCGATTGTCGAGGATAAAGCGCGATCGCGTGAAGTCCTCTTACCGAAAGGTCGTTGGTATCGTTTCTGGGATGATGCAGTCCTGGAGGGTTCGCAGTCGGTAAGTCTGGATGCACCGCTAGAGCAAATTCCGGTGCTGGTAAGGGCGGGGAGTATTCTCCCAATGGAAGAAGATCGGCAACTGATTCTTCACCTCTATCCACCCGTGCAAGGAACCGGCGAAGCTCATCTTTACAGCGACGCCGGAGATGGATATGGAGAATCGCGGCTCGATCGATTCCGGATGGTGCGGGACGAGAACGGTTTAGAACTGACCTGGGAAGAACAACACGGGGATTATGCTTTCCCTTACGCCAGTGTCCAGGTGCAACTTCACGGGATGGAAGTGCAGCAAGCTTGGCTAGATGGGGCAGAAGTGACTTCTCAGGGGAATCGTGTGGAATGCGTTAGCGCAGCGGGAGGCGGTAGCATCCATCGCTTCCAGCAAATTCGCTTGAAAGGAGCGTTTTTTTAATCCCAATTGCCTCTTTTAAGCTTGATTGCAGAATGGCTACGTTAGTCCTGTCGATGATAGTTTCATGCGTACAAACAATGCCGGTGCCAAGAACACGATCCACAACGCCGCGATCGCAAATGTCACCACCTCAAGCGCCACCCCGTAAATACCGATGAGGCGAGGCACCAGTACGAGCATGGCAAGTCCTCCCAAACCGACCGCCAGCTTCAACATTTGCTTTTGCAGGGGAAGTATATCTGGGGAGTAATGAACGTACCAATATTCCAGGGGCATTCCAATTCCCATACCCAGTGCAGCACCAAAAATTTCCCAAGCTTGGGGCAAAAAGCCGGTGAAAGGAAACACTGCAACGGGTGCGGAAAGACCGAGGATTAAGAAAAATCGAAAGGGGCGTCCGGAGAACCAGTGCAAAAGCACGAACCACAAACGCTGATAAGTCAGCACCAGGATCAGCCCGATCGACACACCACCGAGTAAGTCTACCGGATAGTGTACGCCGAGATATAGGCGACTCAGCATCACCCCCGCAACAGTACCCACCGCAACCACGATCGGGATACGATCGAACGCAGCCAACGTTCCCCACAGGGTAGTTGCAGTAACGGTGTGTCCGCTGGGAAAGGACGGTACTGTTTGTTTTTCGCGGATCTCGATCTGCGGGTCGTGCGGACGCGGCACCGGGAAGAGTGTCCAAATCAGGACGTTTGTAAAGGTTGCCCAGAGGATAATACCCAGCAAGCCGTAGGCAAGCTCTCGCCCCCAGATCCACAACACCACAGCAAAGACCACTGCGATCGCCGGAACTGTCCCTAGTATGGTGAGGGTCTTAAAGAACCAACTCCAGCTAGCCCCAAAAAAGCGCTGAACTCCAATAATCGACTCAGCACTCCACAGTAGCTCAATCCCCATGCCGCAATTTTTTCCAAAAAACCTAACTAAATATATTACGTTTTAGCTAAGTCGCTGTGCTGGAGGAGAATTCCACGCTTAGAATGCGGTACCAAAGTCTCAGGGAGAAGCCGTCCCTGTTCGCGGGGAAGAAGCCGATTCATAAATCTAGGGTGGGGCCTAATAACTGGCTGTTTCCTCCATCTCCTCTTTCCTCGCCTTCTCTTCGAGACTCTACACGAACGGCATGGGTCACAGGAGTATCGTCAACAGCCGGGGTTTCATCCCGCTCCCCCTCGATCCGGTAGAGGACGGGACTTCCTGCGAGGCGAGTTAAAAACCAGAGGGAAAAGTCTCTGGCACTTCGTCTGTCTCCCATCCGGCACGCTCTAGTGGCTGCACTGCTTGGGTTTCGTCGAAGTGGATGATGGCGTCAAATTGGTCGGGTAGCCGTGCGTGGAAGTAATGGCTGCTCCGCTCGGTTTCGGGTCGATAGATGACACCGATCGCCCGTTCCAATCGAGGCTCCCGCAATCCTTTGATTGATGAGCCACTGTCGCGTAAGGCGAGCAGGAAGCGCGGCAAACCCGTATCGTGAAACAGCCCTTCATAACTGTCTGGGACTGCCGGACGGATGCGCTTGCGTTCGGCAGGTGCGTCCCAATTTGAGGCGGCGGTGACGGTTCCCGTGTAGGTGCTGAAGCCGACGAGTACCGCGTCGCGACCGTACTGTTCGCGCACCAGTTGACCGACATTCAGTTCGCCGTGTGCGCTCATGTCGGTTGCGCGGGCGTCGCCGAGATGGGAGTTGTGTGCCCAAAGGACGACCTTGGTGCGATCGCCTTGTTTGTCCAAATGAGCGACGAGGTGTTGCAGCGTTTCTGCCATGTGGCGATCGCGCAAATTCCACGACGATACCCGACCACGAAACATTGAGCGGTAGTATTCCTCGGCGTTCTTGACCAGTCGTGCGTTCTGTTCGGCAAAGAAAAATTCGTCCTCTGTCACGCGACCATCCCGATGGGCGTACTCGCTAGCACGATGTTGCAATTCTAGAAGTTGGTTAACAACTTGGCTCTCACAGGATTCCTCAACATCGAAGTTGGCGACATACCCGTAGGATTGAGCGTCTTCACCAAAGTCTTCAAAGCACGAGTAGCGGTGACGCGCCTGTTCTGCCGCCTCTGGGTCAATTTTGTCCAGGTAGTCGAGAACGGCGGCGATTGACTGGTGTAGGCTGTAGAGGTCAAGACCGTAGAAGCCAGTCTTCGTCGCATTTTCAGGGAGGGCGCTATTGTACTGGCGCAGCCAATCAATGAAGTTGACCACATCCGCGTTGCGCCACATCCAAGCGGGGAAGCGTCCAAAGCCAGAGAGTGCTTCGTTACTGGTGGTATCGTCGCTGACACCAGTGACGTAGCGGTTGACGCGGTAAGCATCGGGCCAATCGGCTTCGACAGCGATCGCTGTAAAGCCTTTTTCTTGAATCAGCCGCTTGGTAATTTCGGCTCGCGCTTGATAAAATTCATGGGTGCCGTGGGATGCCTCACCCAGCAAGACAAAGCGGGCATCGCCAACAAGTTCCATCAAGGGGTCGTAGTCCGAGGTGGCACCTGTGAGCGGGTGGGCAATCTGGCGCACGGTATCGGTTAGCTTAGTCTGAGTCGCATTAGTCTGAGTCGCGTCGGGCATCGCTTTAGCCCTCCTTTCAAAAATTTGCTTGGGACAGCGATCGCTACCGGGTGAATATTTATGCGATCGCATTGCTGATGAGAACTGGTTCTTGGCAGACTCTTATACTTGTGCAAAATACTTGTGCAAAGTCTCAGAACGTGGAGAGTCTACCTCCAAACTAACTGCCACGATTTCTGCTAACTTCTACCCCAGGAAAGGCTCTGAGTGAAGTTAGTCTGTTATGAGGAATAGAAAAAAGCCGAGAAACGTAGACGTTGCACGCTCAAAGTCTGATGCGTGTAGCAGCGAGCGCTTTCTTGGCATTCTTGGCAACGTTGACGATCGAGACTTCGGCTTGACTCGCACGTTGAAAAACTCTCAATTTATTACTAATAAAGCTTGCAATGACTGCATCGACTCCTGCCTACGTTCTCGCCCTAGACCTCGGTACTACCGGCAACCGAGCGATCTTATTTAATGCTGACGGGATGATTGTTAGCTCTGCTTACAAAGAACTCACTCAGTATTATCCCCAACCGGGTTGGTTAGAGCATGACCCCAGAGAAATTTGGCAAGATACTTGTTGGGCGATGCAGACTGTATTGCAGAAGGCGGACATCACTGCAAAAGATATTGCTGCGATTGGGTTAAGCGTGCAGCGAGAAACTTGTCTGCTGTGGGACAAAACCACGGGGCGACCGTTACATAATGCCATTGTCTGGCAAGACCGACGCACGGCACCCCTGTGCAATCAACTTGCAAGTCAAGGTCACGCAGCAAATATTTACGAGCGCACGGGGTTAGTATTAGATGCCTACTTTTCTGCAACTAAATTAACTTGGTTGTTGGAGGAAATTCAACGAGAACATCCCCCCATCGATTTAGAGAATGTTTTAGCAGGCACGATTGATACCTGGATTCTCTGGAACCTCACAGGCGGTAAGGTTCACGCCACGGATGATAGTAACGCCAGCCGCACGATGTTGATGAATTTGGCTTCGCGGGAGTGGGATGAAACGCTGCTGAAGTTATTTAAAATTCCGGTTCATTTGATGCCAAAAATCCAGCCAAGTTTAGGCTTATTTGGCTACACTCAGCCGGAATTATTAGGCGGTGAGGTGCCCATTACGGCAATTTTAGGCGATCAACAAGCTTCCTTATTTGCTCATGGTTGCGATCGGCCTGGGTTATTAAAATGCACCTATGGCACTGGCTGCTTCTTAGTTACACATACCGGAGAGAAAATACAGCGATCGCGCAATCAACTCCTTTCGACTGTCGCTTGGACGCAGACAGGCAATGACGGAAAAATCCAAGTCGGCTATGGCATGGAAGGCAGTATATTTACCACTGGAGCTTGCATCCAATGGTTGCGGGATGGCATTAAACTGATTACTGCGGCTACGGATACAGAACGAATGGCGCAGCAGGTGGCGGATAACGGAGGTGTTTACTTCGTTCCGGCTTTGAGTGGTTTGGGTGCGCCGCACTGGGATATGAGTGCGAGGGGGGCATTTTTCGGCATTACGGGCGGGGTGCAGCGAGAACACATGGTCAGGGCGGTGCTAGAAGCGATCGCCTTCCAAGTCAAAGAAGTTGTACAAGCCATCAACCAAGATAGCGGCACCGACATTTCCCTGCTAAAAGTAGATGGAGGAGCTTGTCAAAATGACTTTTTAATGCAACTCCAAGCGGATGTTTTAGGAATCCCAGTAGAACGTCCAGCCGTTCTCGATGCTTCTGCACAAGGTGCCGCTTTTGCTGCTGGTTTGGCAGTTAATTTTTGGCAAGATTACGCCACATTAACCGCAAGCCGTCAAATCGACCGAACTTTTCAACCCGGTGCGGGAGTCACCCAGGCACAGGCGAATTTTACAATATGGCAAAAAGCAGTTGAAAGAGCGAAACATTGGGGGTAGTGCCAAAGATGTAATGATAGAGAAGTAGAGTTTCTCGCTGTCCTTCTTCCATGCCTGCCTGCCCAACTTGTGCATCTACCCACACGGTCAAGAATGGTCGTATTCACA
>NZ_JAMPKE010000033.1:0-63117 GCF_039961955.1 Trichocoleus sp. DQ-A1 | reverse complement strand
GATTCGCCGCTTCAAGATTTTTCGCATTTTTTCAGGACGTTATCGCAATCGCAGGCAGAGATTTGGTTTGCGCTTAAACCTAATTGCTGGCTTGCTGAACTACGAACTGGCACCTGCCTCCTGATTCATGCAGGAGGTCTATTCTCTTGAAGTCTCCGCGATCGCTAGTTAGACTCTCAATTCTCCTCTGTTTTTCAGATAGGAAAATTCATTGAGGAGGATTGCGGATATAGCCATATTTATTGCCAATCTTAACTTTTGCTAGCCCTTGCGAAAAAGATTGAGCGCTATCAAATTGGGGTTTAATTACGAATTTGCCACTCTTATTGATATAGCCCCATTTGTCGCCGTTCTTTACCGCTGCTAGGTCTTCTGAAAAGTTATCAATATTATCAAATTGTGGGGGAATGACAACATTGCTTGCCTTGTCAATATAGCCTACCTTAGTGTCTATCGTTATGCCCGCCAGTCCTTGAGAAAAGTCTCCACCCCAATCAAATTGGAGTGGAATAACAATATATCCCATTTTGTCAATATAGCCCCACTTATTATTACTGGATATCACTGCTAGTCCTTCCGAAAAAAACTTAGCTTCCTCAAATTCTAACGGAACAATAACGTCTCCCCGATTATCGATATAGCCCCATTTGTTGTCTTTTTTGACTGGCGCGAGTCCTAGGGCTGATTCACTGCGATCGCTTATAGAAAAAAATTCAGCCGCATCAAACTGGGGCTGAATGACAAAATTGCCTTTCTTATCGATATAGCCCCACTTTTTACCGATTTCTACCGCCGCCAGCGCTGACGCAGTGCGATCGCTTATAGAAAAAAATTCAGCAAAATCAAATTTTGGGTTAATTACCAAGTTGCCTTTCTTATCAATATAGCTCCACTTTCCATCTATCTTTACCGCTGCCAGCCCTTGAGAAAAAGCTTTAGCCAAATCATATTTTGGTTTAATGACTAAGTTGCCACTTTTATTGATATAGCCCCACTTGTTCTTTAATTTGACAGCCGCTAACCCTTGGAAAAAAGATTCGGCATTATCAAATTGAGGTTTGATTGCGAAGTTGCCTTTATTATCAAGATAGCCCCATTTGCCGTCTATTTTGACTGCTGCTAGCTCTTCTGAAAATGAATCAGCCCAGCTAAATTTAAGCGGGATGACTATTTGCGAATTACGGGCTTGTCCCTCAGTTGCATCAAAATTAACTTGGGAAGTCCGAAAATTTGAGATGGCTTCACATCCAGAAATTAGAGCGATCGCTAATCCAAACAGAAGGCTGGCAACCGCGACAAGCAATCTGTTGTGAGTTGCAATTTTCATAAAAGTACCCTATCCAATCGCAGCCAAGATTTAAGTAATCAATATTTGTTAATCATCTGAAGTAAACCCTGTTATTGTCAGTGAAATTCTAAAGCTTGCTGGTAATGCCTGACTAGATTAGGCTATCCGAATTTAGAATTTAAAAATTAGAAAGGCACCCAGCTAGCTGAGTGCCCCTGTTTTATATCGGCGCGTGATTACTGTTTCAACATCAAGAAGGGGTGCGAGGAGCTGTCAGGACATCCCAAGCCGCTTTAGCAGCTTCGGCAAGGCGATCGCCTAAAGTTGACACTTCCTTCACGATGGACTCCCAGTTCTTCTCTGCATCCATTTGAATGAGTTTAATCGAGTATGAAATTCGCTCTGGATCGAACAGCTTATCCTGTTCAATCTTCTCCCGTGCCTGTTTCACTGCATTGAGATAGGCATCGCGAGTATATTCAGTAGCAGATTTTGTTTCTACCTGCGCCCGTTTTTTAATGGCGTCAATCAGCGCCATCGTTTCACGCTTCAAATCTTCGGATTCGCCTGCCATATTTTCATCAACGATAGCCTTTGTCTCCGGGCTAACTGTTATGGCGGTTTCTGTATTATTAGGGACTTCTGTATTCATGGCTACATCTCATGAGTAGAGTTTTGAGTGAAAAAGATTAGCTTTTAGTAAGGTTCGGCTACTAATTTCACAAACCGGAAAATTGAAGAAATGCTAGTACAGACCAATAAATCATCAGCGGTAGCTAACTATTGGGGCAAGAAACGCGATCGCACGACCAATTGTGACAGCAACGGCTTGAGTTAACGTGTCGCGATTGTAGATATGGTAGAGTTCGTAAGTTCGTCACAGCTACTAAAGCAATCCCTACCAAGGCACCTGTCCAACCACCAATGAACCAGTAGCTGACGGTAATGATTGGCGCACTAAACAGACCTAATTAGGCAACGGTTTTAAACTGATTCACTCCGCTTGCTCTCGTTGAAGGCATCTGCTTAAATAAAGGGCTATATCAGAAATAGCATTTCTGTAGTATATTTCCTTCAGCCTATCGGTATAATTTCAGAGGGTTAAGGCAAAAAACGATAGCAAAGGTACGGGTTAACCAACCTAACCTCCTATGAGTAATCGCTGGATTGGAGACCCTTCATTCCCTAGTCCGAGAGTCTAATTTTCAAGTTAAATGCTGCAAGACCCCGCGATTCGTCATCCCATTGCCATCAGTTTAGGAGCGATCGCTGGAGCATTGAGTCGCTACTATCTCACCCTCTGGTTTGCCCAACGCTTCGGCACCAGCTTTCCCTACGGCACCTTTTTTATCAACCTTACAGGTTGCTTTGGGATGGGTTTTTTTGTCACTCTCGCCTTAGAACGGGTAGCGAATATTCCTCTAGATGTGCGATTGATGGTAACGACCGGCTTTTTAGGAGCTTACACAACTTTCTCCACTTATGGGTTAGAAACATCTACTCTACTGCGCGATCGCAGTTATGCCGCCGCCGGTATTTACTGGGCAGGTAGCGCCATATTTGGAATTATTAGCGTTCAGCTAGGCACGCTTCTGGCTCGGAGCGGGCGGTAGAAAAAACCCTATGACTGCTTAGCACACACCATTCCCAGAGCCTTCAATCTCGATCCTTGGAGACTAGACTGGTGCAGGAAAAATATCAACAATTGATTAAGTAGGGCGGTTGGCTCTCATTGGTGCTGCATTTACTCTTAAATCCCACGAAAACAACCGTACCAATGCCCTTTAGACTAAAAGCAGCAACAAACTTAACACTGGATTAAGAGGGTCTACCTTGACTGACACCAATACTCCTTTCCAGACAGTCTCGCGCAGCGAACTCCGGCAGCTCGTCCGAATGCAGCTGCAAATGCTGCTTGAGGCGGAAGACCTTCAGGGGGCAAAAGCAATCCTCGTCCCGGTGCAACCGGCGGACATTGCAGAAGCCATTGAAGGGTTGCCAGAGGCGATGCAAGCGATCGCCTTTCGCTTGCTCTCCAAGGACGAGGCGATTGAAGTTTATGAATATCTCGACTCTAGCGTGCAGCAGGCGCTGATTGAGGAATTCCGGCGGCAGGAAGTTCTGGACATTGTTGATAAAATGTCCCCTGATGACCGGGCACGACTCTTTGACGAACTGCCCGCTACCGTTGTCCGTCGTCTGCTCGAACAGCTCACCCCCAGCGAACGCCAAGCGACAGCTCAGTTGTTGGGTTACGAGGCGGGTACTGCTGGACGATTGATGACACCAGAGTATATCTCTTTGAAAGAAAACATGACGGTGGCGGAAACGCTGGAGCGAATTCGCAGTTTAGCCCATGCTACTGAGATTATTTATTACCTTTATATTACGGATGCTGCTCGTCACTTGTCGGGCATTTTATCCTTACGCGATTTGGTAATTGCCGATCCCGGTCAGAAGATTGGGGACATTATGACCCGTGATGTGGTATGCGTTTATACCAGTGATGACCAGGAAGAAGTGGCGCGGCTGATCGGGCGCTATGACTTTCTTGCTGTCCCGGTGGTAGACCGGGAGAAGCGTTTGGTGGGCATTGTCACCGTTGATGACGTGATTGACATCATCGAACAAGAAACGACGGAGGATATTTACAAACAGGGCGGTCTCCAGTCGGGGGGCGACAATTATTTCCAGACGGATTTGCTCACAGTGGCTCGCAAGCGTGTCGTCTGGTTATTCGTTTTGCTACTAACTAATACTGTCACCGGCACGATTATCAAAGCGGAAGAGGAAATTCTTCGGCAAGTGGTATCGCTGGCGGCGTTTATTCCCTTGTTAACTGGCACTGGCGGGAATGTCGGTTCTCAATCCTCGACAGTCGTGATTCGGGGCTTGAACACCGAAGAACTTCGAGAAATGGGGCCAGCACAGGTGGTAATGCGAGAAGCGATCGCTGGGGCGCTCCTGGGAGTGATGTTAGGCACCGTAGCCACCTTATGGGCTTTTTGGCTCCTGAATGGAGATTGGACAGTCTCTCTGGCTGTAGGAATTAGTTTGGTGGCTATCTCGGTTTTGGCATCAGTTGCAGGTTCTGGTCTTCCGTTCATCTTTCGCGCCGTCGGGTTAGATCCGGCTTTGATGTCAGCGCCGTTCATTACAACGGCAGTTGATGTATTGGGCGTACTGATTTACTTTAATTTGGCGCGGCTAATTTTGAAGTTGTAGAAGCGAGTAACTGGGTATTCAGTTGAATCAGGAAGTTATGAGAAGGTGATATCAAATCCGCTTGAGCAACCAGTGCATTCTTGTCGGCGTAGCGTCCTGAAAGGGTATAGAACCATAATTCCTGCGGCTTCGCTTTTCCCTCGCCGCTGACAAAGAGGGTTTGGGGATGAGCTTTCAAATGATGGTGATTCAAACGAATTTGATATACGTAAAATTAAACGTTGCGGATGAAATTTCGCGTCTACAATTCTGTTGCTGTATCAGGAGCAACGATTTCTCCTTCCATACTCATTAAGGCGTCTTGATCGGTAATCAAATCACTCAATTCATGGAAAGTGACGCCCATATCTTCACAAGCTTTCTTGAGTTCTCGCTTAAAGGTACCTAAATCCTCACCATAGCCTGACAAATGAGCCGCAGTTTCAACTCCCTGTTTTGCATTTGCTCTAGCACAATCAACCAGCTCTAAACCTTTCAGAGGTATTGGTGAGGCCATAAGTAGTTTTGAATTTTAAGTTGTATTATTTGCAGCATACTGAGATTTACTCCAGAGACTTATCCTTCTGGAGTTAGAAAATCGAGGGAATTTAAATGCTTTTAGCGATGGTGCCAATATTTACAGACAGCATAGGCGAGGGTAACGACGCCAGTAATAATGGCAGATTCATCCACCTCAAATTGGGGATGGTGCAGCGGGTAGTTTTTTCTGTCCGGGTATCCCACGCCTAGTCGAAACATTGTACCGGGAGCGTGTTCCAGATACATCGAAAAGTCTTCCGCACCGAGAGAGGGTTCTAGTAAAATTTGGACGCGATCGCTTCCCCACGCTTCTTTGGCAGCGGTTTCCACCATCTGAGTCAACGCTGAATCATTTTGTACAGAAGGGACTCCCCGGCGATAGTTGACTTCGCAGGTAGCACCGTAAGTTTTACAGATATTGCAGACAATCTGCTCGATCCACTGGGGTAAGGTGGCATGAGTTTCCGGATGCAGCGATCGCACAGTTCCCAATAATCGCACATGGTCGGCAATCACATTTGGGGCGCGTCCGCCCTCGATTTTACCAATCGTTAGGACGACCGGGCGCAACGGGTTCTGTGTGCGGCTAATCGCTTGCTGAAGAGAAGCGATCGCTTGCGCCGCAATCCAAATTGCATCAACTGCCTCATGAGGACGCGCCCCATGCCCAGATTCGCCTTTAATAATAATCTCCAGATCGTCTGCGGCTGCTGTCAAAGCACCGTAACGAATTCCCACCGATCCCGCCGAAATAGAAGGGAAAACGTGAACGCTCATAATCGCGCTGACATTCTGCATCACCCCATCTGCAACCATCCACCCAGCTCCTTGGGCAATTTCTTCGGCTGGCTGGAACAGAAAGCGCACATCTCCTGGCAAGGCCTCTCCGAGCTGAGATAGTATCATCGCCGTGCCTAAACCGACTGTGGTGTGGACATCGTGACCGCAGGCGTGCATAATTCCTGGAAGACGCGAGGCATACTCTAAACTGGTGCGTTCTAGAATGGGCAAAGCATCCATATCAGTGCGAATTGCCAGCAGTCGATCGTCGATGCCTTGTCCTTTTAACTCTCCAATTACGCCAGTTTTACCCACCGCTTCTTGGACATGAAGCCCACAGGAAGACAGCACGCCAGCAACATAGGCAGCAGTTTGGTATTCTTGACCGCTTAGTTCTGGGTGAGCGTGGATATGTCGTCGGATTTCAATCAGGCGAGGCGCTAGTTTTTCGGCAATGTCTTTAATACGAGTCAGCACGGATTTATTAATTGAGTGAACGCTTATTTCATGATAAGAGTGGTTAAAAATCTCAACTGCCCTTTAGTCATTCAATTATAAGGACTGTGAGCGATTGCTGGATAATGGGTAAATAGAAAGCAATTGCAGAATAGTTACAAAAGTAGTGATTCTAAGCCTTGACAAAAACACGGCAGAGGCTATAAAGAGCTAGCTGGACGTGATGCGATCGCTACTGGGATCGATTGATTTCAAAACGTACTATTAACAATCATTCCTAAATCTAAATACCTTTCCACCCACATAGTCGCATTTACAGATTTCGATACTGTATTCATAATCATTCGGGTGAGAATCGCCAATTTCAAAACAGTTTTTAGGCGATTTCCAGAGGTTATAAAAATCAATTAAATTTAGTATTGCCGGAAGAGTTACTTTATCAAAAAGAAAAAAGCTACCCACTGCTGACAAGTAGCGATCGCCTTCAGCTAATTATGGAAAGCTTGTAGTCATGTATCTGCTTGAGCGATCGCTTATATTAGCCCGTTGCTAAGGTCTAGACATATCGGTAGCCTGCAAAACCCAGCTTAGGTGAACTAACGAGATATCAAGCTAGCGAGTCTGGATCTAACCCTATCGCACGAAGTTGTTTTGCTAGAATCTGGGCGCGTTGTTCGGCAAGTTGGGCGCGTTGTTCGGCAAGTTGGGCGCGTTCTTCCGGTGTCAGCAATCTTTGTCCTTGTTCGTCGTACCAGTACAGCCACTCCCGCGTTATTCCTTGATAAATTCCTCGTTCTGCACCAATCGCCAATCCCATTTCAGGTAGCCAAACCGGATTTCCTGGCTGCAATACATATTCGCCATCAACCAACCGATGCACTTCCAAATGCGGCTTTCTGCGACGGCGTGATGAATAAATTATGTAGTACAAAACCCCTAAATTTGCATAATCTAGCTTTTTCTGGCTGTATTCTTTCCGATAAGTTTGGGATACAACCTCTAACACCATCGTGGGCACACTTTCTTCTTCCCAAGTCGCATAACTTAAGCGCAGTTCTTCATCAAAAAACCGCTCAACTCCTAAGCTAAGAAATCCATCGGGTACAATGGCTGGTTGATCCGGATCGTAGTAAATTCCCATATCTACGCCAAAAAACCAATCCATGCGATCTGCCCAAGCCATAGCCAATATAGCTTTTAGCAAACCGGGGATTAAATCTTGCAGTTCATTATCCACAGGCGTTTCGTCAGAGTCGGGTAGCTCCTCGGAAGAGGGAAAATACTTCGGTGGCTTGTACTCTAACATGACTAATTTCCCTAAGACTACTGAACTCTATGATAAATAAGTAGGTACAAAAAAAAAATTAGAGAAATCTGTTTTCTAAAAAACAGATTTCTCTAATTTTATCCAAAACAGGTAGAGTTGTCGCTTAAATAAAGACTTAATCGCAGACTGCAAAATTCCTTTGTTTGCCCTCTACGAAGTACAAAGCTTCAGAACAGTAAGCAAGAGAATCTACATCTAGTTGTTTGGGTGGTTCATCGGTTTTACTAACTTTCCACAATTCAATCGCTGGTGTATTGATATAGGTTTTTTCTTCTGGAGATTCCGCTTTCAAAGGACTATACTTGCGGTTCGCCAAACCTTTTTCTTTTGCAGGCTTGAAGTCCATTGAAGTGTAAATTACACCTTCTTCTGGCTTCGTAACGCGCTTATAATCTTTCACGAGCGATCGCTCAAACTTTTCATTGCCTTGATTCAGGGCGATTTGAAATCGGAAATCAGCCGTTTCTTCAGCCACTAACAACATGGCATAGTCTTTCAACCCATCTTGATTAAAATCAGCCGAGAAGATGCTGCAAGTAAACTTCTTGTCCGGAGTTTCACTAGACTTAAAGTTGCGAATCGACGGTACAAAATCGGATTCCTTGGCGAGGCGATGTTCGCCAAGGGTTGCTTTCACAGGTTGCGGGACTTCGCCTTGACACTGCAAATTGGGTAACTCAGCCACTGTTGAGGGAGTTGGGGAAGTTGTCGATGTTGTTGATGTGGACTGGTTGGAATTTGTTGTAGAGTTACAAGCACCCAACATCAGAACCATTGCCAATAAGAAAATTTTTTTTATCATGAGCTGCTAATTAAATCTGTCTGCTCAAGTAGAGCTTCCAAGGCGCGATCGCAAATTCCGGGGATTAAGCGATCGCGGCTCAGGCGACACGTCATTAACGCCAACCTAACCAACGCAGAAAAGGCACAACCAAGTAGTAACTCACGCCCAGCCAGAAGGCAATCGTGACACCCAGGAGACTGAAAAAACCAAGGCTAGGAAGGAGATCGAACGAACTAAGAGTAAAGAACCCTAAACCCCCAAAGATTCCGGCTGTGCCAGCTGCGGCGACAATGGCGTGAACCAGTTGATGGCTGGGCAAACCAAGACCGAGCGTTAACGGGCCAACAGCAACTGCAATCAACGTGACCATTTGCAGCACCGTTCCAGCAGGCATCAGATGGCAAACCAGCCACCCTAGCCCATAGCCAAAGACACCCATTAGTCCAGCCACTAAACGGCGCTTGCGTTGACCAAAGCCACCAGCTTCAGTAAGACCCCAAGCCGTTCCCCATCCAGCGAATGCAAATAGCAGAATGGCTTGTCCGACTGGGGGTGGAATATAGGGGAAAACAGGTGGTAGCTGCGCCAGCAAAGCAGCGAAATGAGTCCCTAAAGGGAACACATAAGCCAAAGAAAAACCAGTAACAGCAAACACCCCCCCCGCAATTCCGCCAACAAGCATCTCCCAAAGCGTATCCAGGCAAGCTGTCACAACTTTAGCGATCGCTCGAACCACGAAAAGAGCCGTTTGACCCGCTAGCGTCACAATAGAGGCGATCGCCACCCACAAAAGCTTTAGGCTTCTGCTAGCGATGGTCGCGATCGCATCCGAGAAAGACTGCGGAACCTGACTGGTTTTCGTCTTCATGGAAGAATCCCCAGCCAGACGCTGCTGAATTTCCACAGCCGTCCCCGGTCGCTGGCGCACATCAGGCTGCACCATATCATCCAGCAAATCGGCGAAGGCGGGACTCACCGGGGCGCAATGACGCCAACGTAACTCTCCTGTCGCCGGGTCTTCCAACTCTGGGGGATATCGACCCGTGAGCAAGTGAATCATCGTTTGACCCAGCGCATAGAAATCTGCCGCCGGTCCCACCGCACCTCCAAAAATCTGCTCCGGCGGACTGTATCCGGGAGAAATCAAACGCGTTGAACTTGCCTCTTGTCCCACTTGGACAGTGCCTATCTGTTTTGCCCCGCCAAAATCAATTGCCACCAGTTGCCCGGTTTCCTGGCGCAGCATCAAGTTGGAGGGTTTAATATCTCGGTGAATAATCTGCCGCCGATGCAACTCTTGTAAAATATCGAGCGCTTGCTTCAGCCAATTCGCCACCAGCGGCTCGGGACACCCTTGGGGATAGTGGCGCTCCAGGATATCCTGCAATGTCTGACCGTCGATTTTTTCCATTACCAGACAAGGCAGACGCCGGTAAGAGGGATGACCCAAATTCACTACAAAATAGCTATCTGGCTCGACGCTAGGGACACCCGGATGATGCAGACTTGCTAAAACAGATGCTTCTTGCTCAAACAGTTCCTGCGCCTTTGATGAAGATTCCAGTAATACCTTCAGCACCCGGTCTTTTGCCAACTGCAAATCCCAGACTGTATAAATAGCAGCGAATCCCCCAGATCCTAAAGTCTGGAGAGGAATATAGCGATTGTTCAGATGTAGCGGTGCCCCACAACAGTTGCAAAATTTGTTTCCCCAAGGCTGGGGATAGGGACGCGAACAATCGGGATTAATACAGTGGGCAGCACTGGTCACAGACTAGAATTAGATGAAAACACAAGCTCCCTCGATTCTACTCGACGCCTCAGACTAACCGGAAAACCCGCCAGGATAATCTTCACCAGCGATAAGTAAATACGATACTACCAGCCCTTGAGGAACTTTATCTTTGTTCTAGAACCGACTGAGCGCTTGATAAGGGCATGGTGATTCTTAAAACGATATCCATTGGGTGGTATCGGGCGCAATCTAATAATTTAAATCGTTTAGATACAAACAAAGCCGGAGAGTTGCTTCTCCGGCTTTGTTTTCACTTGTCGTGCTTCTTTAATGTATTACCAAAAACTTATTTGGCAGAGAGAGTAGTAGCGGTCTGCTGTTGAATCCATGCTGAATGCAAGTCCTCCTCTACAAAAGCCTTTTTCCCAGACTTTAAACTTTCAGCTATAAGCACTTTGATGGTTGGTAAATAAACCCCATTAACCATTTCATGTCCGTAACCAACCACTTTGCCAAAATGCCCAGTTTTCTGGCTAAGAACATCATCCCCTATGGCAAACATGATTTCCATCCTTTTGCGGTGATTCTTTTACTAATCTAATTACTGGTTTCAACCTTTGCTTCTATCAAAGGGAAGGAGTAGCTGTTCCAAAGAAATACCCACATATTAAGTCATTAAGTGCTTTTGAATACATTACTCTGTAATTTTTTTGTTTTTTTAAAACAAACTAATTTTTTTTGATAAGCTGTAATGTGGAACCAAAAGTTGCCAATTTTACAAGTTGCCGACAGTCTAACAAATTGAAAGGATCATTTATCTGATTCTCTCCGTTAATCCTTTCTTCAAGCCTATAGCAAGCACAAACAGCAAAATTAAATAATAATATTAAAGGTAAAAGAGATCCAATATTTATGGCTAAGAATGAATTCCTAAATCAACTGCTTATAAATAAATTTTAAAAACATTATTTAACTAGCAATTGCTGTAGCTAGAAACGGAGAAAGAGTATACAAGAAGCAATTAATTCCCAAAGATAAAAACCTCAACATCTTCCCTTAATTGGGAAAATGTTGATTTTCTTGAAAAATTAAGACGATCGGGAAGCTGAGAAAAACTAAAGTTTACGAGAAACTTGGACGCGATCGCTTTCTTAGGAAAAGTTTTTTCTTGCAAGTTTAGAGGGAACTTGGAACCAAATCTCGGTATCAAGAGCAAACCCAAAAACGCAGGAATCGTTGAAGTGGGCGAACTGACAAGTCAGCGCGAGGCTAACGCCTCGCTTCGCTGTTTTCATGCCCAAGGGGCTGTACGCTATCGCGCACCTCATTATAAAAAACATTTAAGTATAAAAAATCAAGAACTAAAAACCTGAAGCTTTGCTAAATGACTCAATTCGTCGATTGCCTCAGTATTATTGCTGTTGAGATTAGTATTTATAGTTTCATAAGACTTACCAGCCTGTTGAGTCAAACCCGTGTAATTACCGGGACATTAGTGGCTCTTAGGCTAAATCTAGTGATTCTTCTGAGGAAATGAGTAGCCAGTGTGTGGAGTAATAAGGGAAGAACAACAACAGCCCAGAGCTGGGAAGGCTAAACCATGACGACCTACATTACTTTTGAAACCGCGCTACGGATGCTTGAAAACGCCTATTTAGCTTCAGTTATCTTCCTCCTTGCGGCTTCTTACCTGGGTTTAATCGCAATCGACAAGATTGAAAAAGCTAGCGACAACGCCCCCTCACGGCAACTCGGTTCTCGTTGAACAGCGATCGCTAAAAGTTCTCGCTCAAATAGTTTGACTGTTAAAAATACTCATCTAGGACTCGCGTCATACTCAACCAAGCTGCGAATTGAAGTTGACAGGCTTCTGGAATCATCAGCATCAATCGTGTAGGACAAGTAAATACCTACCTACTATGCCCCTAAGGAGTAGACTGCGATGGGCTTGTTTGACAAAGTATTCAGTACTCAGAACAAAGTTCAAGAAACGCTTAGTCCAACGGAAGCATTTGCTGCTATTACCTTAGCTGCTTGTGCCTCTGACGGATACCTCTCCGACGAAGAAGCACGAGGCATTTCTTCTACACTGTCTCGAATGAAACTCTTCAGAAGTTATCCAGACGATGTGATGAGACGGATGTTTGATAAACTTCTCGGTATTCTTAAACGACAAGGCCCTAGCGGGTTGGTTAAAGCGGCTCGTGAATCTCTTCCTCACGATTTACAGGAAACGGCTTTTGCAGTGGCAACCGATCTCGTCTTAGCCGATGGCATCGTTACCGAAGAAGAACAGAATTTTTTAAATGATTTGCATCAAGCTTTAGAGATTTCCACGGAAACGGCGGTGCAGATTGTGCAAGTGATGTTAATTAAAAACCGAGGTTAAACCTATCCCCTCACCCTTTCGGATTAAATCTCGATAAATATTCTTCAGTAGAGACTAAATGACCCCTGTTAAGGGGTTTTTTTTTCTGGTTACGATTCCCGGTATGCGCTCAGCACTCACATCGCTCAGAAATGTCTCAAATTTCTACTTTTTATCCAATTTTTATCAAGCTGTCTTCGTAGAGCATCTATATACTCTTGCGATCGCCATAACAGCGATCGCGCAGTCATTCTACTGTCTGGCGCTACTGACAAGGTTCTGCTTATACTTTCTAAAATAATTTATTTCTTCATCCTCCTAGGGGTATATTTTACTCTTTCTTTAGGTATACTTGGCAGAACCGCAAACACAGTTAGGAAGGAAACCTAAATGTCAGGAATGAACTACTTAGAGTTAGAACAAGAAATTGCCAAGATGGCTAGGGCGATGATGACCCGCAATAGCCAGATTGGGAAAGACCTGATAGCGAATTTGAGAAGTCAGATGACCCTCGAAGAGATCGGTGGCATGATGCTGGTGAGTATCGAACGTTTAATCTGGTTTGACAGCGATTCAGTGTTGTGGACGATAGAGAATCTCATTCCTGCCGATGTAATGCAAGAAATTCGCACCATTACTTCAGTAGCTGTCGGCAAACGTTTGATTTGCAAAGGATTTATGCCAGGAAAAGATTTTAGTGTCGATGCATCTGGCAAACTGCTACTCAACGACAAAGCGAAAACAGCGATATTACCTCTGGCGACTCTAACTCCTTTGAAAAGTTGAAGATGCCGTCAGACGATTGGCTGGAAAGCACAACGCTAGCCTAGGGAAACGTCCTCAAGCATTGTGCTACAAGTCCAATCCTGGATGGGTAAACATCTCCATCTCTAGTGAGTCACAGGATTTATAGTGATAAGAATCACTAATGAGTCAAATGGGTATCACACCCCCTAAACAGATTCGATCACCGAGGGGTATAAGTAAATGCAAGATACTCAATTTAGAGGATTCTGTGACTTACGATGCCCGACAAAGCCCTCATCACCAAACCGATTAATCAACCCACAGAAATCTTAAGCCAGTTGCACAGCGGACAGCTCCTCCGGGTCAATGGTTGTCGCAGCAGCGCCTTAATTATCTGTCATCGCCACCATGCAGAATTGGCGGGTCCTGGTGCAGGGATTGGCAGTCTGTTTGATATTAATTGTAGCCGGGTGATTCCCATTGGCAACCCGTCAGTGGTTTGCCCTGAGTCTCGCGCCGAGCGACAAAAAGCTTATGAAATTCGGCAACAATGGATTCGCTTTACTCAAAAAGCAATGGAGTATTGCGTGCCGTTGCAGCGTGCCCGTGTCATTTTAGTTGTATTTGAAAAATACTTTGGTCTTGAAGCGACTGCCCAAATGCCGGATGAGATTCTGGCTCAATTGGTGGGAGTTTTGCCAAAAACAATCCAAATGGCGCGTCGAGTGACTAGCAAGCCCTGTGAGAGTACCCCAAAGCAATCTACAGTCAAGGTGTTAAGTCTAACAGAAGGATGAGAGATGAAAGGATTCGTTGATTCGTCTTCTTGTCTCCTTCTGTAACCTGCGTTTAGCAAGGATAAAGTAACAAAGAAGTACAGAACGAACAATTCCTTCATCGTTCATCCTTCGCCAGCAGGCTGGTGATTAGATCAGCTTGATGGCGCGGAGACCGAAATACAGCCCCACAGCAACAGCAAAAGCACCACCCAAAAGTAAGAAGTAAGCGATCGCTCCAGAGATTTCCATTTTTCCGATAGAACGCAATATCCACCATTGAAACATCAAGTGGAGTAGAATACAGCCCACGGGCGCTTGTTGGTTGATGGGGTATGGTTTATGGAATCGGTGATTCGGGTTAATTTACCGCAGCAGGCTTACGAAATTGCGATCGCATCTTCTGGTCTAGGGCAACTAGGCGCTAAGATGACCAGTTTGAACTTGGGGAAGAAAGTGTTGGTTGTTTCTAACCCAGAAATTTTTCGGCACTATGGTCAAGAAGCGATCGCATCCCTGAAAGAAGCTGGTTTTGACGTTACCGAACTAACCCTTCCCGCTGGCGAACGCTACAAAACCCTCGACTCTGTCCAAAAAATCTACGACGCTACCTTAGAAAATCGCCTAGAACGCTCTTCAACGCTTGTTGCGGTAGGCGGTGGCGTAATTGGTGATATGACTGGCTTTGCTGCCGCTACTTGGCTGCGGGGAATTAACTTCGTACAAGTTCCGACAACACTCTTATCAATGGTTGATGCTGCCATTGGCGGCAAAACCGGCGTTAATCATCCCCAAGGAAAAAATTTAATTGGTGCCTTCCATCAGCCGCGACTGGTTTTAATTGACCCAGAGGTGCTGAAAACCTTACCAGTGCAGGAGTTTCGTGCGGGGATGGCAGAGGTGATTAAGTATGGGATTATCTGGGATGCTGATTTATTTGAGCAGATGGAGCGATCGCCATATCTTGACTCACTCCCCTCTCTAGACGCTGGTTTATTACAAGAAATCCTGGCACGATCCTGCCAAGCCAAAGCCGATGTCGTCAGCAAAGATGAAAAAGAAGCCGGACTCCGCGCCATTCTCAACTACGGTCACACCATCGGTCATGCTGTAGAAAGCTTAACCGGCTACCGTGTCGTGAACCACGGGGAAGCAGTAGGGATTGGGATGGTCGCGGCGGGTCAGATTGCGGTTAACCTTCAGATGTGGGACAAGGCAGACGCCCAACGTCAAGATGCCCTAATTCAAAAAGCCGGATTACCCACCCAGCTACCAGCAGGGCTAGACATCGAAGCAATTATTGAGACGCTGCAAACCGATAAGAAAGTGAAAGATGGAAAGGTGCGGTTTGTCCTTCCCACCCAGATTGGGGCAGTAACTGTAACCGACCAAGTGCCGTCAGATGTAATACGACAGGTGCTGCAACAAATGGTTACTCACCAGTAATTTGTAAGCGCAAAAAGCTACACTGAGCCAACTGTTTTCGTCAAACGTCTCTGTTTATAGGGGCTTTCCGATGATTCACTTTGGCATCATCTGTCCTACCGCCTCCGGTCATGTCAACCCGATGACGACTTTAGGCTAAGAATTGGTTTCTCGCGGTCATCGCGTCACTCTATTCGGGAAGCCTGTATTGGCGTTGCATTAACTGAGCAAGGGTCTTTGGGCGCTCTTGAGCGCATTAGTTATGGCATTCTTATCAAATATTTACTCGAAGATGGCGATCGCAGCCGTCTTTTTTTTGCCTAGATGCTTAACATAAAAATTTTTAAATTAACATATTGCAACATTTAAACAACTAGAGCTATATTCGTAGGGTAAGTATAAATTCCTAAGACATCACTTCTGATTGAGTCTATACAGGAAACTTTGGCGAAGTACAGGTTGCTCTGTTGAGTGCCTGCAATACGCCACCTAAATGCCGCAATATCGCCTCAACCTTGGGTAGGTTCTGATGATCAGTACTCAATTTCCGTGGCTCACCACGATTATTCTGCTGCCGTTACTCGCTTCCTTCGCCATCCCCGTACTACCGGATAAAGACGGCAAGACCGTCCGCTGGTACGCATTGGGAGTAGCGTTAGTAGATTTTGCTCTGATTGTTTATACCTTTTGGCGTCACTACGATTTAAAAAACCCAACATTTCAGTTAGTTGAAACCTATTCTTGGGTGCCTCAACTCGGTCTAAATTGGTCTGTAGCGGTGGATGGGCTGTCTATGCCGTTGATTGCTTTGACCGGCTTAGTCACCACCCTAGCTATCTTCGCGGCTTGGAACGTTACAAATAAGCCACGTTTGTTTTACTTCCTGATGCTGGCAATGTACAGCGCCCAGATTGGTGTTTTTGCTGCTCAGGATATGCTTTTGTTCTTCCTGATGTGGGAACTAGAGTTAGTGCCGGTGTACCTGCTCATCTCCATTTGGGGAGGGCCAAAACGTCAGTATGCTGCAACCAAATTTATCCTTTACACTGCCTTAGGCTCGGTGTTCATTTTAGTTGCCGGTTTAGCGATGGCTTTCTATGGCGATACCGTCACCTTTGACATGGCGGAACTGGCAGCCAAGCATTATCCCTTAGCATTGGAACTCCTGGCCTATGCTGGGTTCTTGATTGCCTTCGGCGTCAAACTGCCAATTTTCCCGCTGCACACTTGGCTACCTGATGCTCACGGCGAAGCTTCCGCCCCCGTCTCGATGATTTTGGCTGGGGTGTTGCTGAAAATGGGCGGCTATGCGCTAATCCGCATGAATATCGAAATGCTGCCTAGCGCCCATGTTTATTTCGCCCCAGTACTCGTGATATTGGGTGTCGTCAACATTGTCTATGGTTCTTTAAACGCTTTTGCTCAAGGCAATCTCAAACGACGGCTAGCTTGTTCTTCGATTGCCCACATGGGCTTTGTACTGATTGGAATTGCCTCGTTCACTGACTTAGGGCTAAACGGTGCAGTTCTGCAAATGGTTTCCCACGGGTTGATTGCAGCGGCGCTGTTCTTCCTCTCAGGCGTTACCTACGAACGCACCCACACCCTGATGATGGAAAAAATGGGGGGCATGGCGAAACAAATGCCTAAAGTCTTTGCTTTGTTCACCGCCGGTTCAATGGCTTCTCTCGCCTTACCAGGGATGAGTGGATTTGTCGGGGAATTGACAGTCTTTTTAGGCTTCACCATGAGCGATGCTTACAGTTCCACTTTCAAAGTAGTGGTAGTATTGCTGGCTGCGGTGGGATTAATTCTGACGCCAGTTTATTTGCTCTCTATGCTGCGGCAGGTGTTCTACGGTAAGCAACATCAAGAGTTGGTAACAGATTTAGTCTTGCTGGATGCCCAGCCGCGCGAGGTGTTTATTGCCGCTTGCTTAATTATTCCGATTATCGGAATTGGTTTCTATCCCAAGGTGGCAACTCAAACCTACGATGTGAAGACTGTAGCGATCGCTGCCCAGGTTCACAATGCACTGCCTCTAGTCGCTCAAACCAAAGCGCCTCTCTACTCGCGCGGTTTGGTTGCACCAACTTTACCCGCTACTGCGGCTGGAAATTTGCTGAGTGCAGCTGAGTAATTGACTCGACTGTCCTTAGAAATCAATCGTGCTGATTTAAGGAGCCATCTTCATGGCTCCTTGTTTCTTTTGGATGGAGCCGAATGGTTAGGTTGTGGGGAATGGAGGAGCGATCGCTATTTTCTCGAAATAATAATCCACACCGCATGAATGATTCCGGGAAAATAACCTAGAAAAGTCAAGACGAGATTGATCCAAAAGTCTCTTCCAAAGCCAACTTGCAAGAAAACGCCCAGCGGTGGCACAAAAATAGCGATCAGGATACGGAAGAAATCCATAAAAACACCTTTTGAGAATTAATGGGAATATTTTCTAGGATCTCATTGATTTGGGGAATTCTTCTCTCTATTCCGATAGAACTGTCAATCTATCGGTGAGTAGATAAAACAACTTTACTGTTATCTTTGCTACTAAAATGCTAAAAATCTTTAATGTTTAAAAATATTAAGTCAGTCGTCAGTAGAGAGGAATTTTGGGAACGGGAATTGCGGGCGATCGCCGAGAAGCAATGGTTTGTGTGAGACTATCGCGGAAATCCTCACAACATCAAGCTGGGCTGCATATTTATCAACAAGGCAGGAACTTTTTTGGGGAAAATCAGTCTAAGATGCGATGCTGCCCCAAAGAATATGAAGTTATTCTATTAAGAAAATAAAGGCACAAATAAGCAGAGCTATTATTGCAACAAATCCGGCAAAATCTGAGCATTGCTGATATGGGTATTACTGCTGATACAGAAGCGTTGTCTAGGCGGCTAAAGGGTGCAATGGTAAATGATCTAGACCAGCAGATTGAAGATTCCCTACAGCGGCTTGAGCATCTGTGGCAATGTGCTGGAAAGTTACCGATGTCTCACCAGGAGCCGCTCGTGGATGCTCTGAAAAAACTATCGACCCAGCTGCAAGAAATGCAGGCCGTCATTGAGCAACTGCGCCAACAAATTCAGCAAGAATTCGCTAACAAAAATCACGCAGGACTCAAAGAACAGCAGCGTTCCCCAACCGAAGGTGAGTTTATTTTCCTTTCCACTCACCAAAAAGCTTTACAAGCAATCGAGCCTGCTTATAGCAACTCAGAGGTGGTTTCCCAGGGAAAGGGGATTGGCTTTTTGGTGACAAATCCAGAAGCCGTAATTTTATCAGCCAACCGGACTAGCGGTGAGTGGCTCGAAAGCGTTCAAGAAAGCTTAGTCGGTAAGGCGCTGGTGGAGTTCGTGGTCACGGATGCTCGCGACGACTTTCAGACTCAGCTCAGCGCCCTACAACAGGGATTTGTTGTCAATAACTGGGAAATCTGCCTGCAAACAAGGCAGGGTAGGACATTTAAGGCTATCGTCACTGTCGAGCCAGTGCAAGAGCCGCAACATCTGCAAGTCGTAGGTTTGCGCTGGCTGCTGCAACAAATGCTTCCGTGTCAAGCCGAGCGGGTAGTAGATTTTTCGGGGACAAATTGGGAGTGCGCCGAGAGAGATATAGAAAATCAGGTTGAGGGAAAAATTGCCCAAAATGATAGCGGGGTAAGGGATACGAGGTTGCAAAAAACGCTGCACGAGCAACCCCACGACCAGCTCAATCGCGATCGCACAATCCACTTGCAACAGATCCTTGACTTTGAAGCAATGCTTAAACGCATTACTGACAAAGTTCGTGATAGCCTCGACGAAAACCATATTTTGCAAACTGCTGTCGAAGAATTAACGTTAGTGTTGGGGATTGAAGGCTGCGATACAGCTTTATACGATGCCAATCAAACCACGGCAACAATCGCTCACGAATACACCCAAGGATTGCCATCGGCACTAGGAAAAGTCGTCACAATTTCTGACCTTTTTCAAGACGATGCTCAATTACTGAAAGGTCAGTATTTCCAGTTTTGTTACCTAATCCCTGAGATTCGAGGATCGGTGGCTATCCTAGCTTGTCCGATTTTTGATAGCCAAGCAGTATTTGGGGATCTCTGGTTATTTAAGCGGCAGGAGGAAGCTTTCAACGAGCTAGAAATCCAGCTTGTGCAGCAAGTGGCGTCTCAATGCGCGATCGCAATTCGGCAAGCTCGACTCTACCAAGCAGCACAAACGCAAGTCGCAGAACTGGAAAAGCTGAATCGCCTCAAAGATGACTTTCTCAGTACCGTTCCCCATGAATTGCGATCGCCAGTTGCCAACATGAAAATGGCGATTCAGATGTTGGGGATTGCCTTGAATAAAGACCACGGACTGTTTGCAGAACTCTCGAAGCCGCCCGCAGAAAGAAACAAAGTGGCTCGCTACTTCCATATTTTGCATAACGAATGCGAGCGAGAAACCAACTTGATCAACGATCTACTAGAGTGGCAGCGAATCAATGCAGAGATTCAGCCTTTGGTACTGACAAGCATTCAGCTAGAAGATTGGCTTCCCACAATTGTAGAAACTTTTCAAAAGCCAGCCCAAGAACGCGATCGCCACTTAGAAATTCACCTTGAGTCCGAACTGCCTCCGTTAATTTGCGATCGCACCAGTTTAGGACGCATATTCAGCGAGTTACTCAACAATGCCTGCAAGTACACGCCATCAGCCGAACGGATTGCAGTAAAAGCACGTAGCGTCGCAGATAAGATGGAAGTGAGCGTAATAAATACTGGCGTGGAAATTCCAGCCAGCGAGCGCGAACGAGTATTTGAAAAGTTTTACCGGATTCCCAACTCCGATCCCTGGAAGCAAGGCGGGACTGGCTTGGGACTGGCGCTGGTCCAGAAATTGGTTGCCAATTTAGGAGGCACGATTCATCTAGAAAGTGCTGCCAATTACACTTGCTTTACAGTGTCGTTGCCGCTGAAGCCTTCGACTGTTACTGAAGCGCAACCTTCCTGAGAAATGTGCCTTACTCAAGCTGACTAAACCGGCGATTATCGGTGTTTTTCCACTCCTATCGAGAGAGCAATTGATAATCCTAGATCCGTACTTTGATTTCTAGCATTTCATCCTGTTTCCAACTAAAGTCAGCCGCCACTGATTTTCGCTTTGTAGCCCAAAGTTGCGAGAACTTGGACGAGTTTCTGAGTATGATCGCCCTGAATTTCAATCGCATTTTCCTTCACTGTGCCCCCCGTGCCGCACTGAGCTTTCAACTGTTTCGCTAGGGCTTCCAGTGTTTCTGGTTTTACCTGAAAGCCACTAATTACAGTTACAGTTTTGCCCTTTCTTCCTTTCCGAGATGCCTGAACCTTGAGGTTTTGCTGATTGGGCGGTAGTTCTGGCACGGGTCGTTCTAAGGCATCTGAATTATCGGTGTTTCCGAATTCCGAGTAAATAACGCGATTTTGAGCGGGTGTTTTAGAACTGGATGCTTTGCCCTTGGAAGAAGACATAACAGTGAGTCGGGTATAAGTTATTCAAGAACAGATTAGATCGAGGAGGAGCCGGAAATCTCTTCAAAATTTGGGCGCGAGTTTTGTCCGCGATTTATTCAGATGTAGCAGTTCTCAATGAAAGTGTGAGATACATCTGTAAGAGCGCACCTGTCTACCCTGTAGGGCAACTTTAGCGAATTTGCTAAATCTCGCCGCCAAAATCAAACCAGTCGCCGCCGTCTTCAAATGCCACTCCAGTTCCTATCTCAACGGCTGCTCCTCCCAGTCCTACTCTATCTCCGAGACACCAGAACCTTCCAGCCCAGTAATTTTGTTTTGGATAAACTCATCGAAACTATAATGAAGTTTGTGTTGTAATTCCCACAATTTGCTGTGACACGTACTCCCATTTCTCCGGATTCCCAAGAAACTGCTAACGCTTCTGCACAACAACCCGACGCATTAGGGCGATTTGGACGATTTGGCGGCAAGTACGTGCCGGAAACGTTGATGCCAGCGCTGAGTGAGTTGGAAGCGGCTTTTCAGAAATACCGAGCTGAACCCGCTTTCCAGCAAGAACTTCAAGGATTGCTGCGGGATTATGTAGGTCGCCCCAGCCCCCTTTATTTTGCCGAACGTTTGACAGCTCACTATGCAAAGCCAGATGGTACGGGGCCACAAATTTATCTGAAGCGGGAAGATTTGAACCATACGGGTGCCCACAAAATCAACAATGCTTTGGCTCAGGTATTGTTGGCAAAGCGAATGGGCAAGCAGCGGATTATTGCAGAAACGGGTGCCGGACAGCATGGCGTCGCTACAGCTACGGTTTGCGCTCGATTTGGTCTGGATTGCGTCATTTATATGGGCGTCCAGGATATGGAACGGCAATCCCTGAATGTGTTCCGGATGCGGCTGATGGGGGCAGAGGTGCGCCCTGTGGCGGCGGGAACCGGAACGCTTAAAGATGCCACGTCGGAAGCCATTCGGGATTGGGTAACGAATGTAGAAACGACTCACTACATCTTAGGTTCGGTTGCAGGCCCTCACCCTTATCCCATGTTGGTGCGCGACTTCCATGCAGTAATTGGTCAGGAAACTCGCGCTCAAGCGATGGAGAAATGGGGCGGTTTGCCGGATATTCTCCTAGCTTGCGTCGGTGGTGGCTCAAATGCGATGGGACTCTTCTACGAGTTTGTGAAAGACCCATCAGTCCGGCTGATTGGAATTGAGGCGGCTGGTGAGGGTGTTGATACCGAGAAACACGCTGCCACGCTTACTAAGGGACGGGTGGGAGTTTTGCACGGGGCGATGAGCTATTTGCTGCAAGATGAGGATGGTCAAGTGGTGGAGGCGCATTCTATCAGTGCTGGTCTAGATTATCCCGGCGTTGGCCCGGAGCATAGTTATCTCAAGGATGAAGGTCGGGCTGAATACTACAGCGTGACTGACCAAGAGGCTTTGGTAGCGTTTCGGCAGTTGTCGCAGCTAGAGGGAATTATTCCAGCGTTGGAAACGTCTCACGCGATCGCTTACCTGGATATTCTCTGCCCTCAGCTGACTGGCAATCCCCGCATTGTCATCAACTGCTCTGGACGCGGGGATAAGGATGTGCAAACCGTTGCTAAAGTCCTGTCTCTTTAAAAGCGATTAACTTTCTTTCCAATTCGATCATGGCTCAAGAGTAGTGAGTAATCTTTACCCACTACTCTTAACTTGTTATGAAACAAGGTGAACTAGACTGATTGAAATCACCTTGCCTCACCTAAAAGCGGAGACGGCTTTTAGGTGACGTGGCGAGTGTATACATCACGCTCAACTGAGAACCCCTATCGTGAGTTCCATCCTCAGCGATTGGAAGAAGCCAGATTACGAAAGCGTGTAAATTGCGGATCGAATAATAGCCTTACAGTCCCTACTGGGCCATTGCGATGTTTTGCAATAATAATCTCTGCAATGCCTCGGTCAGGCGTGTCATTGTTATAGTATTCATCCCGATAAAGCATGATGATTAAGTCAGCATCTTGCTCAATACTTCCACTTTCACGTAAATCTGACATCATCGGGCGCTTATTGTTACGGGCTTCGACGCCGCGACTGAGCTGGGATAAGGCAATAATCGGGACGTTGAGTTCGCGGGCTAAACCTTTGAGACTTCGCGTCATTTTCGACAATTCTTGCACCCGATTGTCACTGGCTCCTTCCATTAATTGCAAGTAATCTAAGAGAATTAATCCCAATTCTCCATGCTGTTCTGCCTGGAGACGACGAGCTTGCGATCGCATCTGCATCACCGTCATATTGGGCGTGTCGTCAATGTAGATTGGCATCTCCGAGAGGGTGCCGAGGGCGTGCGAGAGTGGTTCCCACTCATTTTGACTAATTCGCCCAGCCCGCAGGCGGTTACTTTCAATTCCTGCCTCGCTAGCCAGCATTCGCTGCACCAGCTGTTCTTTGGACATTTCCAGACTAAAAACAGCGACTGGCAATTTATGAAATTCAGCGATATTTCGAGCAATATTCAAACAGATAGCCGTTTTCCCCATAGACGGCCTTCCCGCCACGATAATCAAGTCAGAACGCTGAAAACCACCAGTCATCGCGTCCAGGTCATAGAAGCCACAGGGAAGACCGGGGAGGGCGAGATCCTGATGGCGGATTTCAATATCCTGAAACGTATTGATTAAGGTGTCGGAAATCGGTACCAAACCTTGCTGAGGGCGATCCTGGGTGAGGCTGAAAACTTTCTGTTCCGCCTGGTCGAGAATCGTTGCCAGCTCCGTAGCTGTCTCATAACCCAACTGAGAAATCTCGCCGCCTGCCTGAATTAGCTTGCGGCGCAGGTACTTATCCATCACCAGTGCCGCATACTGGTCGATGTTGACGGCGGACACGGTGCGATCTACCAGTTGGGCTAACTTACTCTGTCCGCCCACTTTGTCAAGTTCGCTCCTGTCATACAGCCAAGTAGTGACACTCATCAAATCTGTGGGTTTGCCTTGACTGCTTAAGGCAAGGGCGGCGCGATAGATTGCCTTGTGAGCGTTAATTGAAAATGCGTCTGGCAGGAGGATATCGGCAACCCGACCGATGGCTTCCGGATCTAGTAAAATACCTCCCAAAATACTTTCTTCGGCCTCAATGTTTTGGGGGGGTAAGCGATTCGCCAAGGACGACATCGCTTCGTTACCGTTTTTGCCTTGGAAATTTAGTTCGTTAGCCATAACAAGGCCGTTCTCAGAAAGATTCAGACCATGACTATGATAACGGGGGTTAAGCGATCGCACTCCTGCTTCACTCAACCCCCTTCCTTGGCAGGAAAATATCGGTCAAACCGTTGTAGCGGCGACTCAATTTTTCAGGCAGGCACTCCGATTAGCTGGGCACAACCTGAATTTGCACAACTGCACTAACTTCAGGGTGTAGCTTGATCTCTGCCTTGTAGGTGCCCGTCTCACCAATATCGGGAAGACTGATCGTCCGGCGATCGATTTCCTTCCCAGTGGCTTGGAGAATGGCTGTCACCACTTCTGCACTCGTGACGGTACCGAAAATGGCATTTTCTTCACCCACCTGCTTGGCGATGGTGTAGCTGCCCACAGCTTCTATGGCAGTCTTCAGCTCAAGGCTCTGCTGTTTTTCTTCCAACAGGCGCACCCGCTCTTTTTCTTTGCGCCGTTCGACTTGCTTGAGCAAGCCAGCAGTGGCAGGGATTCCCAGTTTTTGGGGAATTAGATAATTGCGAGCATAGCCGGGAGCGACTTCAACCAAGTCACCGCTTTTTCCTAGCTTGCTGACATCTTGATTCAAAACTAATTGCACGCGCTTCGCCATAGTTTTTTTTCTGCTACAGACAAAAGAAAATTAATCGTGGGGTAGAACACTCCATACTACGAAAATATGTTGAGCGATCGCAATATAAAATCTGAATTCAGCGAATGCCTATCTGTTTGCCGGGGTACAGAATCCTAAAACCGATCTTTCATCCCCCGCAGCCGAGCAAAAGCCTGCACTGGATCTTGGCTGTTCGCTGCTGATTGCAGCGTCGGAGTGTCCCAGCGTAAAAATGGATTCGTGCGCTTTTCTACTCCTAGCTTCGATGGCACCGTTGCCTCCAAACGACTGCGGGCGTCTTTGACCTCAGCATAGCGGGATTGTAAATCTGGATTTTCCCCATCGACGGTGAGAGCAAATTGGAGGTTTTTCAGGGTGTATTCATGAGCGCACCAAACGCGGGTAGTATCCGGTAAAGCCCTGAGCTTGCTCAAGCTTGAGACCATCTGAGTGGGTGAACCTTCAAACAGCCTGCCACAGCCACCGGCAAACAAGGTGTCACCACAAAATAAATCGCCCGTTTCCTCAGCAGTTGCTGGCGGGAAGTAGTAAGCAATGTGGGCGCGGGTATGTCCGGGAACAAAGAAAACTTCGCCACTTCTACCGGCAAACTCGACGCGATCGCCCTCCTGCAAAAACACCTGTTGCCCAGGAATTCTCCCTTTATCCTCAGCCCCCCCATACACGCAGACATCCGGAAAGCGTTGCATCAGCTGCCGATTTCCGCCCACATGATCGCTATGATGGTGAGTATTGAAAATTGCTACCAACTGCACGTCAATTTCTTGCAAGCGTTGCAGTACCGGCTGAGCTTCAGCGGGGTCTACAACCGCTGCTATCTTCTGAGTCGGGTCATGCAGCAAAAAGATGTAGTTGTCAGAAAGTACCGGAATTCGGTCAACCTGCATTTACCACTGCCTCTGTAAGGGAGTGTCCCAATGGGACAAGACTTTATCATTTCTTAACATTATTCTTACAGAAACTTTAGACAAATGCCAACGAACGGCAAACAGATAATCTTAAATAGACAGTAGACACCACCAAATAATCGGCGAAAATTGAGGAGTCACTAACCACCTATGGCATGGACACGAGAACGCCAGTCAAACTTACAGATTCAACAAATGGTAGACCGTATCCTGTCAGCCGGTCAGTTGACCCGAAGCGAGTATCTGCATCTGACAACGGCTATTCTTTCTGATTACCTAGTGACAGACGAAGAACGTCGTCAGCTTAATCGCATCTTTGACAATATCCAAACGAGTCATCTAAAGTTTGTTGACTAGACCTTCTTCAATTCTTTTTTAGCAGATGGGAATGCCGAACAGACACCGAACCCTACTAGCTGATTTACTTACCATTGTTTTATCTTACATACATTTATTCCAGTCTCTTGATATTTTAACTTCACCCATTATACTGATAAAGAATGAAGTCAGTCTCTAGAAAGGATTAAATTGGTTATTTCAGCTAGAGTGTACTATTACTCGCTTATTCTATGTTCAACTATCTAAATTTAACTAGAAATTTGTGGATTTACAGCAAAACAAAAAAATAAAAATTTCATTGATTGTAAGCGATCTATCCGCTAGTGGTGCAGGAAGATGGGGAGGGGCTGTTCGTACGTTTTTGCTATATGAAGCCTTAAAGAAACTTAACCATGAAGTAAAAATTTTTGGTTTTGTTTTTGGTGAAGAATCACTAGAAGTCGCTCAATCGAACATACCAATTGTTGCTATTCCTTGCGCTTATCATTCAGGTTTTATAAAAGCCGCTCAAAAACTCATAAAACAAATTGATGGAGATATTATATACGCCGTAAAACTGAAACCTACAAGTTTCGGATTATCTATCATTAAGAAAATAACAGCTCGTTGTCCTGTTATTTTAGATATAGATGACTGGGAACTCAGTTGGCATGGAGGCGAGCAATGGAAATATCGTCCCAGTTTAAAGCAATTTTATAGAGATACTTTGAAGCCTGATGGGGCATTAAGATATCCAGATCACCCTCTTTATTTGAAGTGGATGGAAAGCTTGGTATCCTATGCCGATACGATTACATTACACACTCAATTCTTGAAAGCTCGCTTTGGAGGTGTATATTTACCGAATGGTAAAGATACTACTCTTTTCGATCCTAGCCAATTCGATTCTGAAGCAAGTAGAATCCGTTATGGTCTCACAGGCTACCGTATTTTAATGTTTCCAGGAGCGCCACGACCGTACAAAGGTCTTGAAGATGTCTTAGCAGCACTAGACCGGCTGAATCAGCCAGACCTTAGACTCGTAATTGTTGGGGGAAGTCCCTACGATGCCTACGATAATCAATTAATGCAACAGTGGGAGCGTTGGATTATCAAACTACCAAAATATCCAGTTTCAGAAATGCCTGCTGTGGTAGCCGCTGCCCATATTGTGGTTGTTCCCCAACGAGATACCCCTGCCGCACAGGCTCAGTTCCCGCTCAAATTAACAGATGGAATGGCAATGGCAAAGCCAATTCTGTCTACTTACGTTGGCGATATTCCAGAAATTCTAGGCGGCACAGGTTATCTGGTTGCTCCTGAATCTCCAGAAGAAATTGCTGAAAAAATCCAATGGATATTCGAGCATTTAGATGAAGCAAATCAGCAGGGTATAAAAGCAAGAGAAAGATGTATATCCCACTATAGTACCGAGACAATGGCATCTATACTATCTGATGTGATTAAAGATTTGCAACTAGCTGGAAAAGTTTAGACTATCAATCAAGTGAAGCTCGCTTCGTAGCAGAAGAGAAAGTATGTTTTCAAACTCTAATAAGTTACTTCTACAATTTGCGTTACGGTATCCCGTCTTAGTCATAGCGACGGTTATTCTGGGCTTCTCCGGCGCTCTATTTAATGGAGTCAGTACAACCTTAATTGTGCCGGTAGTGCTGGACTTTTTAGGGCAGAATCAGCTGAATTTAACCGGAGGCCCCCCCCTGATTCGGAGAATGCTATCCGTGTTTGACGGTTTTACTGGAGAAAACCGTCTCATCGCAATGACTGCGGCAGTATTACTAGCCATTATTCTAAAAAATGTGACTAGCTATATAAGCTCTCTAGTCGGTAGCTACTTATCTAAATCCTTGGTCAACGATATTCGTAAAGAAGGAATTCAGCTATTATTAGATGTCGATCTTGAATATTTTGGAAAGACGAAAGTTGGAGATATCATCAATCGGTTAGGACAAGAAGTTAGTCGTACTGCTGGTTCAATTCGCGTTTTAATACGGCTATTTATCACAGCAGTCACAATTTTAGTATTTGTTTGGATATTGTTACTAATTTCTTGGCAACTGACCTTAGCATCTACAGTTTTATTGATTTTAGTAACACTGCCAAATCAATTTTATATCCAGCGCTCTAAAAAATTTGGGAAGGCAGTATCAAGAGCATCAAAAGCTTATTCTAGTGCCCAACTTGAAGTTTTGACTGGGATTCGGCTTATCAAAAGTGTTAGCAATGAAGAGCGGGAATTCCAGCGACTAAACGAACTGATCAAGGAACGCGAACAAGCGGAATTACAATCGCAAGCGAACTCGGCAGCGATTGCGCCTATCAACGAAGTATCGGGAATTATTGTTGTATTAGCAATTGTATTGTTAGGTCGTGCTTTATTTTTACAGCAGTTGGAGTCGCTCTCGGCAGTACTGCTGACTTATCTAGTTGTCCTGTTCCGATTACTGCCTTTCGTGGGTCAGTTAAACAGTGCGAGGGGCGAATTTGCCAACTCTGCCCCCAGCGTTGAAGTGGTGACAGATTTCTTGCGCCGGGATAACAAGCCATTAATGGTAAATGGTGGCGTTCCTTACACCGGATTTAAAGAGGAAATTCGTTTTGAGGGCGTGTCTTTTGCCTATCCGGGGAATGAGGATTTAATTCTAAACAAGATAGATTTAGGGATTCCTAAAGGAAAAACTCTTGCTTTAGTAGGAGCATCCGGGGCAGGCAAGTCAACGCTGGTCGATTTGCTACCCAGATTTTACGATCCGACAGAGGGTCGGATCACGATAGATGGAAGAGATATGAAGGAATTTGACATGCACTCACTGAGAAAAGCGATGGGCATTGTCAGCCAAGATACGTTCCTATTTAACGATTCCGTCCGCAATAATATCGCCTATGCATGGGAGAAATTGAGTGAGGAAGAGGTAATTGCAGCGGCTAAACGAGCCAACGCCTACGAATTCATTGTGAACTTACCTCAAGGCTTTGATACAACCATTGGGGATCGAGGAGTTCTCCTATCGGGAGGACAACGACAACGGATTGCGATCGCTCGCGCACTGTTACGCAACCCAGAAATCTTGATTTTAGATGAAGCCACCAGTGCTTTGGATACGGTTTCAGAGCGTTTGGTACAACAGGCGATTGATGAACTTTGCCGCGATCGCACAACAGTTGTCATTGCTCACCGCCTTTCCACCGTGCAAAAAGCCGATCAAATTGCTGTAATGGAAAAAGGTCGTGTTGTGGAACTCGGTACTCATGCGGAACTTTTAAAGAAAAACGGCTACTATACCCGTCTGTACTCAATGCAGTTCTCTGAAACAACTCAAAATGTCATTAAAGCCGCCGTTAATGAAGCTTTAGTCAAAACTTCTTACGAAGTTCGGTCTCGTCTGAACCCCATGATTGGTTTTCTGAAGCTAGTGGTTGATGACTTGGTAGACAGTACAGAAGAGTCACGCGAATTAACCGAAGAAGCTTACGAGTCAGCAATTCGCCTGCTCAGAACTTTAGAATTTCTCGAAGATAGCTCTAAGATGAAATAAAAATTATCTATTGTTATTCTTCAAAACATTAATGCACTTACGCTTTTCAACTTTTGCAAGAATCTAAAAGTTCTTGTACTTTATCTTTGATTTTAAAAGCGTCTTTTCCAAATTTACAATAGGGGATTTGATAAGTCCAAGTTTGGTAAAATAATTCATTCTTGTGATATGTATGTGTTCCCTAAAAAGATATGAAGAATGTTAAATGAACACAAAGAATATGTCTATGTAAACGATTTGTAGCGCTCAGACGATGCTGCTTAAATTGATAAACCCCTGAGTTTTGTTGTAATTTCGATTGATTTAAATAAATAAGTTTTTAAGTTTTTAGTTTTTTTTACTTCCTGATGCAAGTAGTTGTATGCGATGTTGCACGCTGTTTATTTTGATAGATAAGGAACGGCGCTGCAAAAATGTTTGTCGGCTCCAAGTTGATGCCGTACACCAGCGTTCATAGGCTGGAACGGCTACATCTGTGAGGAAGTTGCGCCATTGTATAACTAGCCTCACCGGTTGTGTTTTCTCAGCACGGACTCGACCGTTTTCCATCATGGCACGCCGCAACTCTTTGTCGTCACGAAGGCGCTGGAGAGCAGCGATCGCATCCTCAAGGGAAGGTACTTCCAAATAGTCTAGTTCGCTTTGGCGCTCTGCTCGGAATGCAAAATCTGTCCCTAGAATTGCCGGTACACCAGCACACCAGGCGTTAATCAACTTCGTGGCAGGTTTCCAGGTGTAATCTTGGCGATCAAAGCTACGCACAGCTACGACTACATCGACATCACTGTAGTCGTTCCAGCGCTCAGACTTCACTATCTGCCAACTCAAACCTAAAGCCTTCAGATGCTCCTGCCAGGATGGCTTCTTTAGTTCAGATGCTAAGTTATACGTAATACCAAAGTAGGCAGCATTCTCAAATCGATCTCCTCGTGCAGGATCGCGAGGAATTAACCCTGGTTGCGACCAAAGTGGAATGTAGGAACTATCTTTGAAGGTCGATTCTTCTTGAGGGTTTTGCACAACATGAAGCTGTGCATAGGGATGTCGCTCGTAGTCTGCCTTCAGACAAACCATCAGCAATTTTGCTTGTGGCTGTAAAGCAAAGGGGAAAGATCGCCGATGTGCTAATACGATTCCCTCAGTAGGCATGGTTCCTGTTAGTTCACACGGAAAGCCATCTGCTTTGAGGCGAAGGTAAGTTTGTAGCGTCCAACAGTATATACCTTGTCCAAAACCTTGCCAGTAAGTATCGGCACTCTTTGGCATATCCTCAACCCAGTCAGATTGGGGAAGGTAAAAATATATTGGCGGTAATTTATCAGCCATAACGGTATGAACAGGAGCAGGCGTTAGTAGGCAATTTAGGCATATAAAATCTGCAATCAAAAAGCTGCTTTTGTTGCCTTGCCTAGAAGTTTGTTAAATTGACAGTAAATAGTGCTGCTTTGCACCACTAAGTGTTACTGAGTGTTGTCGTTATTCTCAATTTAACGGGAATTCCAAGCTCCTCTAACCCGCAACACGAGGGATTTTACGGGACGAGACACCTGCGATCGCGCAATTCGGATACGATGCCGTAAATCTTTCGTTTCGACAGCTAGGTAGCGGCGCTTCAGAAATGTTTGCCGGGTCAAACTCGATGCCGTACACCAGCGTTCGTAGGCTGGGACAGCTATCTCTGTTAAAAAGCTGCGCCACCGTTCTACCAATCTTTCTGCCTTTGTTTCCTCAGCACGGACTCGACCATTTTCAATCATGGCATGACGCAATTCTTTGTCATCGCGCAGGCGTTTGAGAGCAGCGATCGCATCCTCAAGAGAAGCTACTTCCAAATAGTCTAGTTTGCTCTTGCGCTCGGCGCGGAATGCCGAATCAGTACCCATAATTGCGGGTACACCAGCGTGCCATGCGTTATATAGCTTCGTTGCTGGTTTCCAACTGTAATCGCCATGACGGTTAAAGTTGCGAACGGCTAGTATTGCGTCGATTTCACTGTAATCGCTCCAGCGATCGCGACTATTGACGATTTCCCATCGCAAACCTAGATCCTTGAGTTGTTCCTGCCATTCCGGCTCTCGCAATTCTCGTGCTAAATTTTCCTCACGACCCACATAGGCAACATTCTCAAAGCGATCGCCCCTCCAGGGATTGCGGGGAATTAACCCTGGCTGAGGCCAGTACGGCATAAAGTAGCTTTCCCAAAGCTTCACCGAACGTACTACCATTTCCTCTTGCGGATTTTGCACAATATGAATCTGTGCATAGGGATGTTGCGCTCGGTCTGCCTGAATGCAAACAATCAGCACCTTCGATCCTGGTTGTAGGCTTTGTGGAAGAAAGTCCCAATGCGCCACGACAATTCCCTCTGTCGGCAGGGTTCCTACCAATTCGCACGGAAAATTATCAGCTTTGAGGCGCAGATAAGTTTGCAATGTCCAGTTGTACATTCCGCGTTTTGCATCCAACCATTGCCAGTAAGTATCAATCGTTTCCGGTATGTCGCCGGGCCAATCGCTTTGGGGAATGTAAAAATAAATCGGTAGTAGCTTATCAGTCATAAGAGTGTATAGAAAACCATCCGTTATTCAGGGAATCGGCAGGCAAATCTTAAATCGTTCTGATTTTGTGTGAGAGGTTGCTTAGGCGAATGCGAACTCCCTGTGTTTGAATCGCTAAGTCACGGCGTGTTAAAAATACTTTCCTGGTCGAATTTGAAGCCGTACACCAGCGGTCGTAAGCTGGAATTGCTATGTCTGTTAAAAAGGTGCGCCACTGTCTGACGAGCTGATCGGGTTGTAGTTCCTCCGCACGGAGCTTACTATTTTCAACCATTGCACGACGCAACTCTTTGTCATCGCGAAGACGTTTCAGTGCCAACATCACTTCATCAACAGAACCCGCTTCTAGATAGTCGAGTTCGCTTTTGCGCTCCAATCGGTACCCAGACTCGCATCGTCCTAGAATTGCAGGTACACCAGCAATCCAGGCGTTGTAAAGCTTTGAAGCCGGTTTCCAGTAGTAATCATTTTTACGATTAAAGCTGCGGACAGCCACGATTGCATCAATCTCACTGTAGTCGTTCCATTGAATCGGGTTTCTGACCACCTGAAAGTGCAAACCTAAGGCATTCATCTGCTCCTGCCATGACGGTTGCCTCAGCTCAACCACCAAATTTTCTTTACGACCCAGATAGGCAACATTCTCAAAGCGATCGCCTCGTGCTGGATCTCGCGGGATCAACCCTGGTTGAGGCCAATGCGGAATGTAATATTTTTCTCCGGGAAACAGATATTTATCCCCAACATGTACGTGTGGATAAAGCATTTCCTGGCGATTTTGGACAACATGAAGCTGTGCGTAACGGTGTTTCCCTTTATCTCCACAAACAACCACTAATATTAGTTTTGGCCCCGGTCGCAGATCGTTTGGTACAGTACTTGTCCACGCAACAACAATACCCTCAGCAGGTAGTTTCCCGGCAATTTCGCAGGGAAAACCATCAGCTTTCAGCCGAAGATAGGTTTGTAATATCCAGTTGTACGTGCCAGTGCATTTACCACTTTTATAAACTTCTTGATAAGTTTCAGGATTCACCGGAATGTTGCTATCAGGCCAGTCCGATTCGGGAAGATAAAAATAAATCGTTGGAAGCTGTTCAGCCATGAGGGATGGAGATAAGCATGGATAACTACGGTAAATCTTGAAAATCAAGCAATACAAGAAATCTTCAAACGCTCTGTCAAAGCCAATGTTTCAACTGAAGGTCATAATGACCGGCTTGTTCCGGAGGATACCACCCTGTTTCAACCTTCTCGATTATTTTAGGTAAAGCTTCAATAAATTCTGAACCCCGGTCTTTTGGATGAACCGTCCAGGCTTTCGGAGAATCGAGAACCCCTCGGACATACTGCGTCGCCTCCAGTTGGTTCGATACCATCACTTCCCAAGAATCCAAAGCCCCTTTACCAGCGATATTGTTCAATATCGTTTGTAACCTCACTGGCAACCGATTGGCAATCTTTTGCCGATAAGGACGCCACAGCACTGGTAATGGAAGTAACTTGTCGAAACGCTTCTTGTCAATTAAGTAAATGCGACTGCTGAAAAACTTAAATGTGTAGAAACCATGCGGGTTCCGCTCATAGGGCACCCGTTGATACATATTACCATCCTCTGTCGGTGGCCCAGTCAGCGGTCTGATTGCCATCACTTCCGGGTGTTGTTGCATCAACTTCATCCCCTCTTCTACCCAGCTATAATCGGGTTGCTGATGGAGCAGCATATCGCTGTCATAGTGAAGCATATAGTCACCTTGGGCTTCTTCAATGTGAAAAATCGTGCCCAAAATGGGATAGCCCTTATAGTTATGTGTATACCGGATGCGGCTGCCAAAATGTTTGCGATATACTCGGTCGTGATAGGCTCCGGAGTAGTCAATATCGACTACTTTATCTACCACACCATCGCGCAGTAAGCGATCGCAGCGCTCCCGTAACTGTTCTAGAGTACCGATGCCTGGACGCCCGACTTTGTCCCCCGTTAGCGGTGCCGTATCTACAGCCAACACCCGTTCGCTAAACTTGAATTTACTCATCTTCACTAGATGAGGAATGGTGTGCATCATGAACGGCAGATCGGTTCGCGCTACCAAAATCCACAGTGAACAGCTAGCAATTGACATTAATTCTGCCTTTGTGTTTTAGACATCAGGAAGCTCCTAAAAAGATTTTAATGTATTATTCAAATTAACCTGCTGAGGATTTTTATATGACAGACGGCATCTATACACTAGCGAATGATGTAGTCTACGACCAACTCGTTGCTCTATTAAATAGCATAGAAGCCAATGTCGGTAAAGAAATCCCAGTCTGCGTTATTGCCTATGATAATCGAGTAGATCGAGTTCGCGCGGAAATCGCTAATCGGGAAAATGTAACCTTGCTGGATGATGTTAACTTGTTTGCTCGTTGGGAAGATTTTTCTAAACGGGTATGGGCAGCTCATCCAACTGCTTTAAAGACTTGGCAAGAACAAGGAATACCCGGTGTTAATCGTATAGGCATGAATCGGCGATACTGCGCCTTTGATGCGGATAGCCCTTTTGAAAGGTTTATCTACTTAGATGCCGATATCGTAGTCATGGATTCCTTAAAAATTATATTTGATAAATTAAATGAGAATGATTTTGTAGTTTATGATTTTCAGTATAAATCCCCCAATCATATCTTTAATCTCCAGTCACCAAAATTATTAGAAGTTGTTGATAAAAACCGGCTTAGCACAGAGATATTTTGTGCCGGAATGTACGCCGGGAAGCGAGGGTTATTTCCCCAGGAACAAAGAGATTGGTTAGTATCCAAGCTTGAGGAAGGCGAGGCAGAAATTTTATTTATGCCAGCGCCTAACCAATCAGTTCTTAACTATATGACGATGAGAGGCGAGATTCCAGTTTATAACTTGGCGCTGCATTTACCTGACGACAAAAAGACTGGAAACGCGGTTACTTCTCCCCATTTTGAAGCTAGGGATAATATTCTGTACGATCGAGGCAAACGACTAACCTATCTACACTATATTGGGCTGTCATCAAAATTGTTTTCTCGGATTAGTGAGGGAGAAAATATTGATTTTCCCTATCGGGATATTTTCTTGTATTATCGCTATCTTCACGAACCAGAGAAGCGCCCCAAGTTTACAACCAAACCGACACCTTACAATCAGGCTCCAAGTTTAGCCAAAAGAGTTTTAAAGAAAATTGGATTCACCAGTTGAGGATATTTGAATGAGTCGTGGTATCTATATTCTTGCTAACGATCGCGTAATTGATAATGCGATCGCGCTATTGAATAGCATTCGTGCTTATGATGCTGATAGTCCGATTGTGATGATTCCCTATAACAATCAGTATCAAGCGATCGCTGATATTATTACGAATTCTTATGGGGTAAAAATATACGAAGATTTACAGTTATTAGAAAAGATAGATGATTTAGTCAAGCAGACCTGTGGTGACAACCTTTTAGATAGACCCAATTTGCTTCGCAAGTTAGCCTGTTGGTTTGGTCCTTTCGATGAATTTCTATATATTGATACTGATATCGTTGTATTTGAAAAAATCATAGAAAATCTTAATTATCTTGCAAATAATGATTTTATCTGCTGCGATTATCAATACACAGGAGGCATCAAACAAGTTTTTACACCCAAAATTACAGAAATTTTCACTGAAGACGAATTGAAAGATGTTTTCAATAGTGGTTTCTGGGGTTCTAAGAAAAACCTAATTACTCAACAAGACTTGCAAGATACTTTTGAGTTCTGTGCATCTCATCCTGAATATTTTTATGTTTTGAACTCCGACCAAACGATTCTTAATTATCTCGTATTAAAGCGAATGTCTCGACGATTTAATATTGTTCGAGAAAACGGGAAGGGGCCTGGAAATTGGGCAGGAAGCCCGCATTTTAAGCAGGAAGGCTATAAATTAGTCGATCCAAAAGTTAACCAACCTCTGAAGTTTGTACACTGGGCGGGCGTCCGTTTAGAGCCAGGTGGTTCGTATTGGGATATTTGGGAACACTATCGTTATCTGAATGAACCTAAACCAGCTCAAGTAGCATTCACTCAGAAGAAAAAAAGCTTGTGGCAGCAAATCAAAGATAAAATCAAGGGATAAAAATAGAATTCTGCAATAATATTTAGAAACATCTTCTTAACCCGCACTGCTTTTCAACTCAGAACCTCGCCCCCAACCCCTCGACCTTCACGGAGAGGGGAGAGAATATTAAAGCCTTCTGGGTGAGCGGGAAGACACAGAGATAGGGTGAAACTGTACTGCATCCAATCGAGAATTGCTATCAATTGAAATCTAGATTTTTAAATCAATAGCCTCCCAGGCAGCTTGAAAAAAGTCTCGTTCGCACAACATCGCATAGCGGTAAGTTGATTTCAAAGATGCTGTGGTAGAGGCATAACGATCAGCCAGCTTTTCTAATTTCTGAGCTAGTTGCTCAAATTCCTCACTGCTATAAGTGCGAATCCAGTTAGTGTATTGATGGTCTTTTATTCCACTCTGAGCTATCTGCTGACCTAAGAAAGTATACAGACGCATACAGGGTGCCATTGCCACAGCAATTAGACCAACCTCCGAACTCCAAGCTGTTGCTAATAAAAAGTCCGTGTAGCGGCGTGTAGCGGCTCCCGGTTCTACTGCTTGCAGGTTGACTCCCCACTCATCTGCATAGCCTTGATGAAGGGAAAGTTCATCTAAAACGCCCCCAGCTAGGGAATGAAACGTATTAAATCCCTCCGCGTCGGGAGCTTTAGCAGCAGCAATGCTGTAGGCACGAGCGAAAGCTTCTAAGAAAAAGGCATCTTGTCCCACATAGTAAGCAAATCGCTGCTGGTGTAGCGTGCCGTCGGCAATGCCTTGGACAAAAGGATGCTTGAGGCAGGCTTGTGCTAAATCTTGATTTTCCTGCCACAAATCGCTGGATATCGTCATAAACTGACTCGTAAATACTGGGCAGGGATTTGAACCCACCCTAGCAGAATTAAAAAAGCAATCGGAGGAGTAAGCTCCCAATACCTCCTAGGAAATTCGCCAAATTTCCGCCGCTGCTACCCGCTTCCTGCAAAGGTGTTGTCAGCTCTTTAATGAAAACTTGGCTAGTCTGATAGCCTTGAATATTTCCCTGGATGGTAAAGAGTTCGGAAGCTTTCTGAGAATCCAGAACGGCTCCGGAGCGATCGCCCATTTGATAACGCGCCACTCCTCTGGCTAGATATGCGGGGGCAAAGTTGGGCTTAAGAGCCAGCGATTGGTTGAAATGATCGATTGCCCCTTGTTGGTCTCCTTTTTGACCCTCTGCTACACCCCATGCGTAGAAATCTTCAGGCGTGGCTGCGTAGCTAGGGATGCCAATAGCAGCCTGCAAGTTAGCACCATTGATGTTAGCACCCGCCAAATTTGCATTAACAAGAAAAGTTTCTCTCAGGTCAGCGCCTGCCAGGTTCGCACCTGTCAAGTTTGCACCGCTTAGATTGACGCCAAATAGAGAAGTCCCGCTCAGATTTGCACCTCTGAGGTCGGCTCCACTCAAGTTGGCACGACTAAGATTAGCACGGCTCAAATCAGCGCCAGTAAGATTAGCTCCTGATAAGTCAGCTAAAGCTAGACCCGCACCACTGAGGTTGCACTGCGAACACTGTTTAGTCGCTAATAACTGTCTAGTATGTTCGACGTTTTCAGCTTTTGCAGGAGCAGCAAGGGAAAGTGTCGTCAGCAGTGCTGCTGTTGCGGCGATTTGGGGTTTCATATCGAGTTGTGCAGCGGTAGCTCTCTATTTTCCCCAGCATAAACCATTCGGGAAAACATCAAGCTTTATCGTACAGAATTAGAACCGCTGCCATTCTCTGGAGTGTGAGTATTTGGGCGAGGTAAGAGGCTGATAATTTGCGATGCGGTTTCTTGCAAGTTGAGTTCTGATGCCATTTGAGGGGCAGTTGACCAGCTATGTCCCAAAAATACATTGAGAGAGAATGTTAGAGTCGCGGCTACCATTAGTTTTTCCAGCATCTCAAACTCCCCCCCACAGCAGATAAATTAGCGCATAAGATTCTGATACTACTAATATGAATAGTTTTTATCTAACATTAGGTGATTGACATGCCGGAGAAAATGTGATCGTATTTCCAGGACTGGGTGATCCTAGTCACATACAGCGAATTTACCGTCTTAAAGGCGCGATCGCATCTTCTCATCGGCAAGCGCAACACCAAGCATTCCTACAATCGCAGCACCAAACTGGAGTCAATATCTTGTAACTTGGCGCAGCCACTCAAAGCGATCGCTAAATCAAGTTCATCTCGCAAAAGCTCCAGTACGTGCCCGACACCCGCCTCTCCCCCTACCGCTAATCCCCACAACACGGGGCGTCCCAATAATACTGCTTTCGCCCCTAATGCCAGGGCTTTGAGGACATCAGTGCCGCGACGGATACCGCCATCCACCAGAACTTCTGCGGTGTCCCCCACAGCCGCAACCACCTCACTCAGAGCATCAATCGTAGCGATCGCTCCATCCAATTGTCTGCCCCCGTGATTAGAAACAATCACCGCTTTGGCTCCATGTTCCACCGCCCGAAGCGCATCGTCTCCCCGCAAAATCCCTTTTACCACCAAGGGCAAAGGCGACAGAGATTGCACCCATTCCAAATCCTTCCAAGTTAGCGCTGGGTTTAGCTGCTCTAAAAAATAGGCAAATAAACCCGATTCGCCGGGTTTATAGGAAATCTCTAAATCTGTCAACGTGGCTAAATTAGCCAGTTCCATCCCCGATGGCAAAACAAACTGATTTCGCGTATCTCGCTCTCGCTTACCCAGCAGAGGCGCATCAACTGTCAGACACAGCGCTTGGAAACCGGCAGCATAGGCGCGTTCTACCAAAGCACGGGTAAGGGCGCGATCGCGATGCACGTACAACTGAAACCACTGCGGTGTCTGATTCGCGACGCTGGCAACTTCTTCTATACTTTTGGTTGCTAAGGTACTCAATACCATCGCGATCCCCATTTTTGCCGCAGCTTTGGCAGTAGCAATTTCACCGTCTGGATGCGCCAAACACTGAAACGCCATTGGTGCGATGAGAATTGGCAGTTGTAGAGATTGACCGAGGATCGTGGTACTTAAATCCCGCTGGCTGACATCTACCAGCATCCGAGGACGGAGTTTGTAGCGTTCAAAGGCTGCTCGATTATCCCGCAGCGTGATTTCGTCCCAAGCACCGCTAGCGTAGTAATCCAACGCCATCTGAGATAGATGCTCGTTGGCTAGCCTTTCGTACTCAAATAGATTGATAGGTCTAACAGGAGTCGTCATTTGCCAATGCTAGCCAATGCTCATCAAGAGCGATCGCATTTCACTTTTTTGCTATGACCTTTTTGCTATGTTATTGGCTGCACGCAATTCAAGATTTAACGATGAACAAATTATTACCCGCAATTGTAGGTGTGGCAGCTTTGCTCAGTTTAGGTACTGCGGCAGTGACAAATGCAAATGCAACACCAGATGTATCACGAATCCGCGTAGCTCAACGACCTAACTGCAATAATCCTCAGACTCAAGGAGAAATGAACGCTTGTGCTGGAATAGATTACCAAAATGCAGATAAAAAGTTGAACCAGGTATACAAACAACTCCTACCAAGATTGCAAAGCTCGCGGCGACAGAAATTAATTTCAGCGCAGCAAGCTTGGATCAAGTTTAGAGATGCTAGTTGTACTTATGAAAGAACTGAATTTGCAGGCGGAACAATGGAACCGATGGTTTACAGTAATTGCCTTGCAGCGGTAACACAACAACGTACAGCACAATTAGAGCAATATCTAAGCAACGCCGATAAGTAAAGCGAGAATGCGATCGCACTACTGAAATGAAATCGGTGAAGAATGCGATCGCGGTATCTTAACTCTATTCTGCAACGCCCCTAGCGACCAATTAGATTTTTGCATAACTCCGGTTTAGATAAAGATATAGATGAAGGAGCGACCGAATCTACCAACCAGTAGCTGGAGGACTTGCCAATGCACTACCGCCTCAAATCTATCAGCCTTGCCACTGCTACTCTACTGCTTTCGCTGACATCTCTCCTTTTTCCGCTTACCTTGAAGTTTGAACCCCTAGTAGTTCAGGCGCAAACGACCCAAGACAGAAAAGCTGAAGCCCTGCGACTGTACCAAGAAGGTGTTCGGCAGTTCAATAAAAGTCAGTTTTTAGAAGCGCTAGAGACGTTTCAACAGGTTTTAACTATCGTGAGAGCAAACGAGAGGCTTTCACTCGAAGGGGCAACTCTCAACTATATGGGGTTAGTTTACAAATTTCTGGGACAGTATGACAAAGCGCTGGATTTCTATCAGCAAGCTTTAGCTATTCACCAACAAGTTGGTAACGAGATGGCGCAAGGGATAACTCTTGGTAATATTGGGTTTGTTTACCAAAGTTTGGGAGAGTATGCTAAAGCGCTGGAGTTCTTTCAGCAAACCTTATCAATAGCTAAAGAAGTTGGTGATAATGGGGAGATTGGGTATGCTCTGGGCAATATTGGAGAATTTTATCAGAATTTAGGACAGTATGCCAAAGCTCTAGAGTTCTATCAGCAAGCTGTAACCATTCACCAACAAGTTCGTAATAAAGCAGCGCAAGGGGTAACTCTCGGCAATATTGGGCAAGTTTATCAAAGCCTAGGACAGTATGCCAAAGCTCTAGAGTGCTATCAAAAAGCTGTAATCCTTCATCAACAAGTTCGCAACAAAGTAGCGAAAGGGGAGACTCTCAACGACATTGGAAAAGTTTATCAAAGCCTGGGAAAGTATGCCAAAGCGCTGGAATTCTATCAGCAAGCTTTAGCCATTGCCAAAGAAGTCAGCAACAAGGCGGGGGAAGGGAGAACTTTCAGCAATATTGGCTTTGTTTATCAAAGTTTAGAACAGTACCCCAAAGCCTTGGAGTTCTACCAGCAAGCTTTAACCATTGCCAAACAAGTCGGCGACAAGGCAGGGGAAGGAACAGCCCTCAGCAATATTGGTTACTCGCTAGAGAAACAGAACCAGCCAGAGTTAGCGATTGTCTTTTACAAGCAATCCGTTAATGTTACTGAGGCAGTTCGTCAAGATTTACGAGTACTGCCAAAAGAGCAACAGCAATCGTATACAGAAACTGTTGCACGCACCTACCGCACTCTCGCTGACCTCCTCCTCAAACAAGACCGAGTCCTCGAAGCGCAACGAGTTCTCGACCTGCTCAAAGTCCAAGAACTTGAAGATTACCTTCGTAACATTCGCGGCACTAACAATACTGCTCAAGGATTGCCAAATCTCCCACCTGAACAACAGACATGGACAAGTTATCAGACGATTCTCAGCAAAGCGGTGGAAATTGGCAAAGAACTCACCCAACTGCGACAGCTCAAACAAAAAAACGGCACGCTCACTCCTGCACAAGAGGAGCGTATCGCCCAACTGGTGAAAGCTCAAGAAACAATTGTCGAAGATTTCAACAACTTCACCAAGAGTCCCGAAGTCCTAGCACTGGTAACACAGCGAAGTCCCGCAACTTTATCTCAGGATTTGCTGTTGCGGATGGGAGACTTTAACGCCTTACAAGATAACCTCAAGAATCTGCAACAGAAAGCAGTCCTCCTCTACCCCTTAATTCTCGACGATCGCATCGAACTCATCCTCACCACGCCCGACTCTCCCCCCATTCGCCGCATGGTCTCTGTTCCCAAAAAACAACTCAACGAGACAATTGCAGCATTTCGCAGTGCTTTGCAAAACCCCACATCCGACGCCAAAACCCCCGCACAACAACTCTACAACTGGCTGATTCAACCCCTAGAAGCAGAACTCAAAGCCGCAGACGCCAAAACGATTATCTACGCCCCCGATGCTCAGCTGCGTTACGTTCCCCTAGCCGCTTTGTACGACGGCAATCAATGGTTAGTCCAACGCTACCGCATCAATAATATTACCGCCGCTTCCCTCACTGAACTCAACACCCAACCGCAACGGCAAATGCAAGTCTTAGCAGGGGCCTTTGCCACGGGACGTTACAGCTTTACTGTTGGCGGAGAATTCTTTGACTTTTCGGGATTGCCCTTTGCTGGAGTTGAGGTGGAGAATTTAGCCAAGACTGTTCCGGCTACAACCCAATTCATCGATAAAGCTTTCACTCCCCAAGTCACCGTTCCCAAAATGGACGACTACACCGTCGTGCATCTAGCGACTCATGCCGCGTTTGTCGTAGGGAAACCGGATGATTCTTTTATTCTCTTTGGAAATGGAGAACGTATTACCCTGCGAGACATCCAAAAGTGGAGCCTCAAGAACGTGGATTTAGTCGTCCTTTCTGCCTGTGAAACCGGATTGGGCGGAAAACTGGGGAATGGTGAAGAGATTCTCGGCTTAGGCTACCAGATGCAGAGAGCAGGGGCAAGGGCTGCGATCGCGTCTTTGTGGACAGTTGATGATGGCGGGACTCAAGCCTTAATGAATGCCTTCTATGCAACTCTCAAAAAGGGCAACACTACAAAAGCTGAAGCCCTGCGTCAGGCACAAACTGCTCTGATTAGTAGCGACTATACAGCTTTGGATCAAAAGCGCGGGGGCATTGTCATCGAACGTATTGGCAATACTTCATCACCAGATGCGATCGCTCGCCTGAGCCACCCTTATTATTGGGCACCGTTCATCTTGATTGGCAATGGCTTGTAGCCTGTAAATTCGATGACTCTTGAAGAACGCGATCGCTCTATCAATGATGCTGTCGCTGCTAGACATCAATCAACGATGACTGGCTTACTTCCAGCACACGGGAGAATTTATATTACTTAACCTATCTTGAGAGCGTTGGCATCAAACTCCAGGCTTATTACAGCCACGGCTGCGGTAGTCTAGAACAGGTGACTTTATTTGCTGTGTTCAGGCGATCGCTTTATGTCTCCTACAGTTTCTAGTCCGGCTCGTACTATCCGCATCGGTTCTCGCAAAAGCCAACTCGCACTCGTTCAGACTTACTGGGTGCAAGAACAACTCCAGAAACACTTTCCCGAATGTACCTTTGAAGTCCACACGATGGCGACTCAAGGGGACAAAATTCTAGATGTTGCCTTAGCCAAGATTGGCGATAAGGGACTCTTTACGAAAGAACTCGAACTGGGAATGCTCAACCAAGAGACAGACTTTGCCGTGCATTCCCTGAAGGATTTGCCCACCAACTTGCCAGAAGGATTGGTTTTAGGATGCGTTAGCGAACGGGAAAATCCGGCAGACGCGCTTGTCGTGCATGAAAAGCACAAAGATAAGCAACTGGAAACCCTGCCAGAAGGGGCTGTAATTGGAACCTCTTCCCTGCGGCGACTGGCACAGCTGCGCCACCACTATCCTCACCTATCTTTTAAAGATATTCGGGGTAACCTAAACACCCGACTCGCAAAACTAGATACAGGTGAATACGACGGAATTATTTTGGCAGTAGCAGGATTGCACCGCCTGGGAATGAGCGATCGCATTCATCAAGTGATTGCCCCTGAAGTATCCCTCCATGCCGTCGGACAAGGTGCTTTAGGCATCGAGTGCCGTGCTGGTGACACCGAAATTTTGGAATTACTCAAGGTACTAGAGCATCAACCCACTGCTCAACGCTGCTACGCCGAAAGAGCCTTTTTACGGAACCTAGAAGGTGGCTGCCAGGTGCCAATCGGGGTGAATACTCAGATTGACGGCGATACACTCACCTTAACGGGCATGGTTGCCAGTTTAGATGGCAAGCGGATGATTAAAGATACCGTTAGCGGTGCTGCCAGCGATGCCGAACAAATCGGAATTCAGCTTGCCCATCGGTTACGGGAACAGGGAGCTTCGGCAATTTTAGAAGAGATTTTTACCGAAGTCGGACGCGGTCATTAATCCAAAATCAAACTCCAAAATCGGGTAGGCGATCCCCTGACTCGGTATGATGTAACCAAAATATTTCAGGAAACGCCAGCAATAATGCGAATTCTGTTTGTTGCAGCTGAAGCAGCGCCCATCGCCAAAGTGGGTGGGATGGGTGATGTCGTTGGTGCCTTACCAAAAATTCTGCGAAAAATGGGGCATGATGTACGAATCTTCATGCCCTACTACGGTATGCTGCCCGACAAAATGGAGATTCCCAAAGACCCTGTTTGGTCGGGTTCTGCCATGTTCCAGTCGTTCTCAGTTTATGAAACCGTTCTACCTGGAACCGATGTGCCACTGTACCTATTTGGTCATCCGGCTTTCATGCCACGTCGCATCTATTCTGGGGACGATGAAGACTGGCGGTTCACGCTGTTTGCTAACGGTGCAGCAGAGTTTTGCTGGAATTACTGGAAGCCGCAAATTATCCATTGCCACGACTGGCACACCGGGATGATTCCGGTGTGGATGAACCAAGATCCCGATATTACCACCGTCTTCACGATTCATAATCTGGCTTATCAAGGGCCTTGGCGTTGGTATTTAGAGAAAATTACTTGGTGTCCTTGGTATATGCAAGGACACAACACAATGGCAGCAGCGGTGCAGTTTGCAAACAAGGTGAACACCGTTTCCCCCACCTACGCCCAGCAAATTCAAACCCCCGCTTATGGCGAAACGTTGGAAGGTTTGCTGTCTTTCATTAGCGGAAAGTTATCCGGTATTGTTAACGGCATCGATACGGAGGTTTACGACCCCGCCACTGACAAATACATTACTCAGACCTTCACAATTGATACTCTTGAGAAACGTCAAGCCAACAAAATTGCACTGCAAGAAGAAGTCGGCTTAGAAGTTAACAAAAATGCCTTTGTGATTGGCATGGTAACGCGACTGGTGGAGCAGAAAGGCATCGATCTTGTGATTCAAATGCTCGATCGCTTTATGGCGTATACCGATGCTCAGTTTGTCCTGCTGGGTACAGGCGATCGCTATTACGAAACCCAGATGTGGCAAATGGCTTCCCGCTACCCAGGTCGCATGGCAAACTACTTACTCTATAACGATGCTCTCTCCAGACGCATCTATGCGGGTAGCGATGCTTTCCTCATGCCTAGCCGCTTTGAACCTTGCGGCATTAGCCAAATGCTGGCGATGCGTTACGGCTGCGTGCCGATTGTCCGTCGCACGGGTGGCTTAGTCGATACCGTTTCTTTCCACGATCCAGTGAACCACGCTGGTACGGGGTACTCCTTCGACCGTTATGAACCCCTAGACCTTTACACCTGTATGGTTCGGGCATGGGAAGCTTTCCGCTTCAAACCGCAATGGCAGGAGTTGCAGAAGCGGGGTATGCAGATGGACTTCAGTTGGGACACATCCGCGAAGGAGTATGTCAAACTGTACAACTCCATTTACGGCATCACTGAGGAAGAACCAGCCCAGCCTGAGATGCAGTCAGAGTTAGTAAACACTTAGTCATAAAACGCACTTCGGTTAAAAGCCCCCTGCTTGCAGGGGGCTTTTTGTTAGCTAGGGTGCGTTAGCGATCGCTAACGCTGTCAAACTTGGTGGCAAAGTTTCAAAACCTTGTGAGTGCATAGGATGCGCTCATTGTCAGCGTAAGGTACTCGCCCTAAAATCCAGGCATAAGTTAAGGTTATTGGCAATAATCCTTTAATTACGGACAATAAAAACGCTACAAGCACCATAATCCTCGGGGTTAGACCTTGTTCTAGCTAGCTTGCGATCGGTTATATATATTTTTTATATAAAGTACAGTTTCCGTACTACTGATAAATTCTTTGTAACTTTTTTGCAAACGCAACTAGCGACCACAAGACAAGCCTACAAATAAAGCAAGTTTTTACTGCATTTCAGCCTTTTCTCCGAAAGATGTCAGTAATATCGCGGATCTCAATCGGTATTAACGACGGCTAGGATTTAGCAGACCAGTTTTATGAAGTTTTGATGAAGCTTCCTAAAACTGCACAGCAGGGTCATCTCTAGCGTTCTTGTCGTTTACCAACGAAGTAAAAAATGTCTAAAGTACACTCTTCTGGATTGAGCCTGCTGTTGATTTTTAGTGCCTCGACGGTTAGCGTCGGACTAGTAACAAAACCAGCACTCGCTATTACCACCTACTACGTTGCGACGAATGGTAGTGATAGTAATTCTGGAAGCCAAAACAGCCCATTTGCCACTATCAGTCACGCAGCTTATAAGGCAAAGGCTGGCGACACGGTATATGTACGGGGAGGCACCTACAGCTTTACGAAAGAACAATACATTGGCAGCATCGGCACCGCCAGCAGTCCGATTAGCTACCAATCCTATCCAGGCGAGAAAGCAATTTTAGATGGCACTAAAACGCCAAGCAACACCAACATCGTGAATCTAGCTGGCGCATACAACATCTTCAAGGGCTTTGAAGTAAAGAACTCCAAATTTACAGGCATTGTGTCCTGGGGCGGCAACAACCTCCAGATCCTCAACAACACCGTTTACAACTCCTACAAGAACGGTATCTTTGTTGGTTACGACAAAGATATGACCACAGCCTCAAACATCCGAATCGACGGCAACACCGTTTATATGAATTGCCTTGCGAATAAAAGCCGTACCCTTGCTGATGGTTGGGATCAGGGGATCGCTAGTGGCAGAGCAAGCAATGTCACCATCAGCAACAACCACGTGTATCAGAACTACGGTGAGGGGATCGACTTTATTTTGACTAAGGGCGGTGTAGCTTCTGGTAATAAGGTGTATGACAACTACAGCGTGAATCTATACCTGGACAACGCTACTGACATCACGGTAGAGCGCAACCACATTTACACCACCAACAACACAAACTTTTACCGAGACGGTAAACCAGCGAGTGGGATTCAGGCATCCAATGAATACTACGATTTTTCCAACCCAGTGAATAACATTAAAATCCGCAACAATATCGTCATTGGGGGACTTACAGGCTTTGCCTATTTTTCAAATTACGGCAGAGGCGGAGGGTTGAAGAACTTTGTTATCGCCAACAATACCTTTTACAAAGCGACGCGAGCCATGCTCCTGATCCATAGCGATCCAGGTCATACAAACAATCTGATTGCCAACAACATTTTCTCCCAAACTGGCAGTGTCGCGATGACAGAAATTCCAGCCAAAACGGGATTGGCATTTCAGAATAACTCTTGGTATGGTGGCAGTGCTGGTATTGCTGTGGGTACCGGCGATATCACTGCCAACCCGTTGCTGGTAAATCCGGGAACTACAGTGGCAACTGACTACAAGCTTCAGCCTGGTTCCCTAGCCATTGAAAGAGGTACTACGCTTACTCAAGTCACGAATGATTATGCAGGATCGAGCCGCCCGCTAGGGCTAAAGCATGACATTGGGGCTTACGAATATTTCAAGTAGAAGAGTAATGATTTTTTAACGCAAAGGGCAATCTGGGAAAGGGCAAAGTTACGCAGAGGAACTACAAGTTTTTGCAATTACTAAGTCTTTTCCCTAGCCTTCTGTGCATAAAAAAATCCTACTGACGAATTAAGACAAATCTTTCTGGATGATGCTCTACATTAAATATCCCCTACCCTCAAAAAAGGGTGAGCTGTATGTAGTGCATCAAAACAGAAATGGGATGAGTCAAACTAGCTGCAAGCACAGATTCCCGATTATCTATTAACAGTTACTTGCTGAAGATAGGGTTGTGGATCTTGTGCCACCCAGCCTAAATTCGAGTTGTAGCGCAACTCAAAATGCAGATGGGGTTTGTCTACGTCAGGGAGTCCTGTGGTACCAACCGTTCCCAGGACATCCCCCTGGTTAACTTGTTTACCACGACTAGCATCAATGGTTGCAAGGTGAGCATAACGGGTTTGGCGTCCTCCCGGATGATTAATGACGACTAAATTGCCAGAGTCTCCGCGATCGCCAATAAAGGCTACAGTTCCCTTATCCACTGCTAGCACGGGTGTCCCGACTTCTGCCAACAAATCAATACCGCTGTGAAAAGCAACTTGATTGCTTCGAGGATTTAGCTGCCAACCATAACCCAGTGCGATCGCTGTCGTTGCGGGTAAGGGATATTGGGCTAGTTTTCGGTTGTTACGTCCAGCCAGACTTGCAGGCGACCAATTTACCCCAGGGATGAATACAACTCTAGGATTTTTCTGGCAACCGTTCGCCTCATAGAGTACATCGGCACGAATTCGGTAGGTTTTGGCTACATCTTGCCAAGTTTTCCTAGCCGGAACTTCGACGCGAATGCCATTGTAAGGCGGAATCAAAATTTCTGCCCCTACGGGTGCTTTGCCTTGTCGCAAAGACGGATTGATGCCGATCAAAGTAGTAGGAATGAGATTGTATTGGCTGGCAATACTTTCTAAAGTTTCACCAGCGGCAACTTTGTGGCGAATCAAGCGTTCTAAAACTGGCGGTGGGCACATTTGTTTGTCACCCTTCCCCTCAGTTGCAGGAGGCGATAAAAGGGTAGGTACAGCGAGAATGTCTTCAGCTACAGAGGATTTTGAAAATACCGCTGAAAAAAGGCAAAAAGAAACCGGAAGGAGGAAGAAAAAACTGAATTTTTGCTTTTTTCCTAACATTTCTAAGATGCGATCGCAATATCCATTCGCTTTTTTGATGCCATATTTGAGATTCCCCCAACCCCCGCGCTGACGCACCGCTGCGCTTAAACCAAAGCGGATAAAACAGGAGCGATCGCTGTATTTTAGGGAAGCTGTATTCATTCGCCTCTCTACATCTTTCGCCACTTGTCTCCTCATAAAACTCGCAAAATGCTGGGAATACTGTCTATCGTATCTAACGTGCGAATTTCATCCAGGGCTTGTCGAAAGTTGCCTTCCCGGACATCGTGAGTCACGACGACAATTTCGGCAAGTTCGCCGTGGATACCAGTTTGCACCACAGATTCAAGACTCACCTGGTAATTGCCGAAACTGGTGCCCAACTTACCAATAACGCCCGGACGATCCCGTGTCAAGAAACGAGCGTAAAACCGCGTAACTAGCTCCTCCATCGGGGCGATCGCGCAGTAATCTTGATGGGAACAGCTTAATAGTGGATGCAGTTTGGCAGCATCTCCACCACTTTTCAAAATGGCAGCAATATTTAAAATATCCGAGACAACGGCGCTGGCAGTGGGACCGGAACCCGCCCCACGTCCGTAAAACATCACCTGCCCAATCGGTTCGCCTTCTACGAGAATTGCGTTATAGACGCCGCTGATACTGGCAAGCGGGTGAGTTTTGGGTACGAGAGTTGGATGAACTCTGACTTGTAGAGACGCCAAATTTCCCGTTTCTCTGTCTAGAGTTTCTTTCTCCGGTGCCGGTACATCTTGTTTAGCGATCGCTAATAATTTGATCGTAAAGCCGAGTTTTTCCGCATAGGCAATATCGGCGGCGCTGACCTTAGAAATCCCCTCACAGTATATTTCTGGCAGCTTGATGCGTCCCCCAAACGCTAAGGAAGCCAAAATCGCCATCTTGTCAGCAGCATCTAAACCGTCTACATCAGCCGTTGGATCGGCTTCTGCATAGCCCAACTGCTGGGCATCTGCCAGAATCTCGTTAAATTCACCCCCCTCGGTTTGCATCCGACTGAGGATGTAGTTCGTGGTGCCATTGACAATGCCAGTCACCGAATGAATCCGGTTGACACTTAGCGCCTGCTTCAGGGGTTGAATCACCGGGATGCCGCCCCCAACGGCTGCCTCTAGCATCACATAGACGCCTGCTTGATTCGCCGCCGTAAAAATTTCATCGCCGTAGCGAGAAATCACCGCCTTGTTTGCCGTGACAACGTGCTTACCATTGGCGATCGCTTTGAGGATAAGCGATCGCGCGGGTTCTAAGCCTCCCATCACCTCCACCACAATGTCTACATGAGGGTCGGTGACAATCGATTCCAAATCGGTCGTCAGCAAGCTTTCTGACATTTCTACGAGTCGGGGCTTATCTAGCGATCGCACTCCCACCCGATAAACTTCTATTTCTTGCAGCAGCGGATGACGCCTTTGCGGATCTAGCAAAATTTGTGCCGTACCCGTGCCGACTGTCCCCAGTCCCAGTAATCCAATTTTAAAAGCCACAACCGTTATCCTGAATTTTAACTCTACAGCGCTTGTAATTTACTTGTAATTTAGCTTTTCGGCTCTGCCTCCATCGCGTTGGCAATGCTAACACAGGGGATGCTACCAACACCCTTCCCATCATCGCCCCGAACAGTGAGCCAAAAACTGAGCAAAAGAGTGAACCGAATTGCCGATCCACCTGAGACATTCTAGAGGTGATGGCACCCATTACAGTTGTTGAGTTGCGATCGCTTATGCTCAAACAAATTGCTCTTGCTGGTTTTGCGAGTTTCACTGTTGCTGCCTTCCCAGTCGTCAGCAAGGCTTTAACCGTTCAGGAAGTTCCCAATCCCCGGCAAGTCAATGGTGGCTGGGTGACAGACATGGCGGATATGCTCAGTCCGGCGACGGAAGCACAACTCAACCAGATCATCTCAGATTTAGAGGCAAAAAATAGCAGTGAAATCGCGGTAGTAACGGTACCAGAGACTGCACCTTCTGCTACTCCCAAGGCGTTCGCTACGGCGCTATTTAATTATTGGGGCATTGGCAAGCAAGGGCGGGACAACGGGGTGCTGCTGCTGATTTCTCAGCGGGAACGTCGCGTAGAAATCGAAACGGGTTACAGTATCGAGTCGATTCTCTCCGATGCGCGTGTTAGCAAAATTATCCAACAAGAAATCACGCCGCGATTTAAGCAGGGCGACTTTAACGGTGGCACCCTGGCGGGAACGCAAGCACTGATTGTAGAGTTGAGAGCGGGTGAACTGCCAACCAATGCTGCCGCAAATCAACAAAATTCCAACATGGGGATTCCTTGGGAAGTATTTGCGATTGGCGGAGTCGTGGTAGTTGCCGCCATCTGTGGCGGTGTTCTCGTTTTGATGATTCGGAGTTTCGTGAATTGGTTAAATCGTCCCGTCCTAATTGAACCAGAAGGGCGATCGCGTAGCTACAAACTTTGGGGAGGCGAAAAGCAATTACACTGCGCTCATTGCCAGCAACCCATGCAAAAACTAGACCCCGTTTTAGTGCTGCCCCATCTCACCCCAGCAGAACAAGTGGCACAAAATCTCGGTAGCGTCGAATTTGAAGGCTGGCAATGTCCCAAATGTCATCCTCATCTAACCGGAATGGGAATCCATATTCGCGCCTACGTTGCCACAATCAACAAATTTAGTAACTGTCCCATCTGCCAAGAACTGACTGTCGAACGCACCGATCGGATTCTGCAATCTCCGACAATCTACAGCGAAGGTATTCGCCAGATTACCCATAAATGTCACTGCTGTTTTGATTGTCGGGAAACAGAGGAAATCATTCCCTCTTTGACTCCCCCACGTCCCACCACGCCTAACATTAGCGTCAGGAGTTCTAGCAATCTCTATACCGTAAGTAACGACAGCTATAGCAACTTTAGTTCAGATACCAATACCAGTAGCTATAGCACCGGCAACTATGACAGTAGTAGCGACAACACTAGCAACAGTAGCAGTTGCGACAATAGCAGCAATAGCTGGAGTTCTGACAGCGGTAGTAGCTCCAGCACTGATAGTAGCTACAGTAGCAGTGATTTTGGCGGCGGGAGCAGTGGCGGTGGCGGTGGCGGTAGCGACTGGTAAGGACTGGTAGGGGCTGGTAGCGATCGCACCCCGCTTTTCCGGGAAGGATTCAACTGTATTTCCCCCGCGCCGCCTGCAAAGAGGGGGTTGGGGGTGAGGTTCCAAGTGTGTATTCCAACACAGTAAGAACCGCAACTAGAGTCGCCCTTCATCCGCGAAAAGTGCATTGGACGCAAGTAAAAAATGCGCTAATTAACGCCGGAAGGGGCCAGGATTGAGTAAGTTGACTTCAGTAATTTTGATAATGTAGGGGTTGAATTTGCTTTTATCGTAAGATCCCACCCAAATTCCGTAAGTTCCTGGTTGCCACTGACCAGCAATGCCAGGGTTTTTGCCTTCATACTCATCATTGCACCAGCTGCCACCAGGTCCCTTGATCACGAGGGTAGTGTCTTCTGGGCTTTGCACTTGGATGGATAGAAAGTTGAAAAACGAAGTTAAAACTACAGTGTGATCGGGCTTATCGTCCGTAAACCCAACACATGGCCCGGTAGCGGTTTCGCTGCGACCTGCAATTTTTTGGGCTGCTATTTCGCCGCCACTGATACCCCGAATCGTCAACGGATCGGGCGAAAACCGGGGACCGAGGGTGACATTCTCGAATATGGGCGGGGATTGTACGGATTGGGCTTGCACCCTCGAAAGGCTCAACACTCCTACCGCCATCAGGGCTATGGTTGTGATGCCTGCCCAGAGGGACTTTCCTACCGATTTTTCCCCTAAATTGGGTACGGGTTTGTACATCCTCACTTCCAAAAACGGCACCTTGTTACCGATTATGTAACGGCTCTAGTTGTAGCAGTGACGATAGTATCCCATAAGAAGTTCCAAAGAAGAAGCCAAAAGCCTTCTCAGGCTGAGCTTGAGAAGGCTTGCAAAAGAAAAAGAAAGAAGATTTTCAGTTTACTTTTCTAGGGCTTGCTGTAAACGTAGCTTGTCCAGACCCCGCTGATTCAGGATCAACCAAGATTGAATCAAATCAGGACCATGCAAATCGCCGGTTAGAGCTGCGCGGAAACTTCGCATCACTAATCCTTTCTTCAGATTCTTCTCCTTGGTCAGCTGTTTGATGATGTCTTGGGCACCCTCTGCTGTCAAGGTTTGATGATTTTCCAGGGCGTCCAAAATCGCCTGCAAAGCGGTTTCGGTGCCGTCCTGCTGCAACTGAGTCAGTCCCTCTTCGCTGTAGGCTACGGTCTGGCTAAAGAATATCCGGCTCATCTCGACTGCATCCTGCAAGCGCGTCAGGCTGGCACTCAGCAGGCTGGTTAACTGCTCTAACCAAGGGCGATCGCTTATCGGGTCAAATTCGTATCCAGCCGCCTGCCAGTAGGGAATCAGCTGATTTAATAGCTCATCTATCGGCATCTTGTGCAGATACTGACTGTTAAGCCAATTCAGCTTATCCCAGTCAAATTTTGCCCCTGCCTTATTGACTCTCTCAAAGCCGAACTGTTGAGCTGCTTCTGGCAGAGTAAAGATTTCCTTGGTGGAATCTGGGGGCGTCCATCCCAACAATGTCATGTAATTCGCCAAGGCTTCAGGCGTGTAGCCCATTTGCTGGAAGTCGGAAATGGAAGTGACGCCATCCCGCTTCGAGAGCTTTTTGCCTTCCTTGTTCAAAATCAATGGCGTATGGGCAAATTCCGGGATCGCGCTTCCCAGCGCTTCATAGAGCAAAATTTGCTTAGCTGTATTAGCAATATGGTCTTCTCCCCGGATGACATGGGTGATCCGCATATCAATGTCATCCACCACCACTGCCAAATTGTACAGCGGCTGACCCACTGAATCGTCTGAGGCACGAGCAATCACCATATCGCCGCCGAGGTCGCTGGCTTTCCAGCTAACTTTGCCGCGTACCAGATCGTTCCAGGAGATCTCCCGGTCATCATCAATTTTGAAGCGAAGCACCGGACGACGCCCTTCGGCTTCAAAAGCCGCTTGTTGTTCTGGCGTCAAGTTCCGATGGCGGTTGTCATAACGGGGAGCCTCTTTTCTTGCCGCTTGCGCTGTCCGCAATTCGTCTAGTTCGGCTTCGCTGGTGTAGCAGCGATAAGCATAGCCCTTATCTACGAGAGTTTGAATGGCTTTGCGGTACAGGTCGAGGCGCTTGGATTGAAAAAATGGCCCCTCATCCCAGGTCATTCCCATCCATTTCAGACCATCAAGGATGTTTTGAGTATATTCGGGGCGCGATCGCGCTTCATCGGTGTCTTCTATTCGCAGGATGAACTCGCCGCCATGATGGCGAGCAAACAGCCAGTTAAATACAGCGGTTCTCGCCGTCCCAATATGTAAGTTCCCAGTAGGACTTGGTGCAATCCGAACTCTAACGGTCACAGCAGATTCTCTCAAAAGGTTTCTATATTTGTTGTAGCTGCTAGTTGTAGCTGCTAATAATTGTAGGGGCAGGTTTCAACACCTAACCCCTACTAACTTTTCTACTACTTTTTACGGGACTGACGGGGCTCGAACCCGCAACTTCCGCCGTGACAGGGCGGTGCTCTAACCAATTGAACTACAGTCCCTTGTTTTCCGAGCCATTAACGATTATGTCGAGTCTCGTTGGATTTGTCAACCCCTTTTTTTCATTCCCTTTCGAATGGTGGGGTAGACACGGCTTTTTTGGTCTCGTGCCAAGGCGCAAAGACGCTAAAACGTTGCTTCATTTGGCGTCTTTGCATCTTAGCGCGATATTGTCCGGATTAACTATGAATGTGGCGCTTGACTTTAATGCTCACAAGTGCTGCAAATACCAAGCCTGCGAGTGCCGAAGGTTCCGGGACAGAACGATGCGCCGCTGATTTGGTGGCAATGCCAAAGGCGAGTACCTGGGTAAACTGAATCGGGCTAAAGTTGTTATCGCTAACTACAATCAGCGACTTTCGCCCATCCGCCAAATCAGGGCCAAAAGTCAAACCTTCAATATTATCGAGCGTCACACCTAACTTCTCAAAATCAAGCAGCAGTTTTTTCTGAGCTGGTTTGATAGTGTTGAGGTTGATTGCACTGAGGCTGTTAATACTGCTAATATCGGTTGCCTTTTCTAAAGACACCTCAAACAGCTTGATTGTGTTCCCCACTCCAGTAGAAAAAGACCGTTCTAAGCTAAGAAACGTATCTTCATTCACTGCTAACAAATCTACTAAACCATTGGTCTTGAAACTATTAACAGGATTGGGTGCTGCGGCAACTGGCTCGGTAACGTATAAAAATTCCTGTTCCGGCTTCCCAGTTACGAGGTTATATTTTAAGATTCGCGAAGGACTTGCCACCTTGATGTCAGCGACAGCACCATCCTGAACCAAGGCATTTTCTGTAGCTGTAAACAAATACTTTTGGTCAGGGGTAAGCGTCAAGCTTTCAAAGGCTAAATTATTGCGAATTCCGCTATCTTTAGCCGCTGTTGGTAAAAACTTCTGAGGAATTGGCAGGGTTTGAAGTTGCTGACCTGCCAAAGAAAATTCATTGACGAAAGGATTAATTAATTGGTTCGCATCTCCTTCAGAAGAGATAAATAGACTTCCCTTGCTACTTAAGGCAATCCCTTCGGAGTCAAGACTTAAAGGAGCAAAAGGTTGATTGTTTATATTCAACAAGGTCGTTACATCTACAGGCGTCACCCCACCCTGCTTTAAAGAACCCTGAGAGATATCAATTTTGAGGGTATAAAACCGAGATGGTGCCTTTTCACTTCGGTCATCAGAAATGCTGTAATAAACGTTTTTACTGGCATCGTAAGTAATTCCTGATAGCCCTCCCAATTCAGTTCCCTGAAATGAAAAACCAGTCGAAAAAGTGGATTGTCCTAAGTAATCAACGCCGGTTATTTTGAATGCCTGAGCGGGATGTGCTGTCAGAATTGCAGCGGTTAATCCACCAATAAAACAGAAAGATGTAAAAAATTTATCGATCTTGCTCATGATTGCCAGTGTTAAATTAAGCCATTTACACCAGCACCGTATCATCATAAAAATAAGATTTTTTTAAGAGAAGGTTATAAGAGAGTCGAATTGGAAAAATTTGGTGCTGGAACGGTTACTCCCGTGCATCCAAATGAGACGCATCCTGCATAAAGTCTACCAGCCAGTCTTTCAGGTGACGGGTAGCGCGGCAATCGTCCTCGTTGTAGCGCAGAATGGCGTCGAGGAAAGTGCGATCGCGTGTTTTTAACCATTGGTCGTACCAATAGATACACACTTGTCCATTCGCCCCCGCATCGCGCCACTCAAAACCCAACCAATGCGCGATCGCTTTTAAAGCATAACTTTCGACGGGCAGTGTCACCATCCCTGTTACCCACTCGTGGATATCCACAAAGCGCGATAGCACCGGACGTAGCCTCTCCAGCGGGGTGTTGTAGCATTTAGCCAGCCGCTTCATCGTCAGGATTTCGTAGTCGCAGAAATGGAAAATGGGAGCCTGAGGATAAGTCCAAACCAAATCTAAAAATTGCTGCCAAACCAATTCTTCGTCGCTGGGTTGTTCTGCTAAGAAAGGATAAAACGTTTCTGTATTAGCTTGACGGTCTACCACTAAAACTCCCAGCAGATAATCCAGTTCTAGCGACGGTTCTGCTTCAATATCAAAGTAAAGTTCGATAGGTGAAAGGAGAGAAGATGGATTGTCCATCACCCATTCTGCTGTTTTAGTGGTTTTAGCGATCGCAAAGGGTTTCTCCAGAAGCATCGCCCGATTCTGTACCACCGATTGCGCTTGCTGTACTAGCTGTTGCGCTACCTCCTCTCCCAAAGCTGGCTCCAAAAAAGCCGGACTGACACTCGCCAAAGACTCCCGACTCGTCAGTTCAAGCGTCTGCAAATGCTGATAGCGACTTGGTGTTACACCCGGAATCAAAGAGAGATGTTGCTGTTCTTGAGCGATCGCATAGCAGTGATTTAACCAAGGGCAAAGATTGCACCGCTGACGGGTAATGAACACCTCTGGCTCTTGCCGAGACAGGAGCATTTCGATACACTCCTCTACAAGTGCCTGCATCATCGGCACCCATTTACTCAAATTGACTGCATAAGCCTTTTTTTCCCGTAATTGCAGCCAAACCGTATCCGGCATAACGCCCTGAACAGATGCCAGCAGATGGGCGTGAAAAGCTGCAACCGTTTGATATTCCAGCTTAGGACGCCGACCTAAATGAATGTCACTGGGAACGTAAATCCAATCGCCAAAGTTTGATTGTCCGGGTTGTTTAACCAAGAAATCAGGACAACTCACGAGGGTCACTGTCTTCGGAAGGTGCAAGAAGGATTCATCCTTTATCCCTACTCCTTCCTCTTTCAGAAGCACGCCTCGGTAAATTAGCTCAACGCCTTCTTGCATCAAGGCAATGGTGGCATTCGCACCAGCGTGCCAATCTCCCCAAGCGTAATTGGGTTTGTGATAAGTCTGTCCCGCCAGAACGGTTTGCTGGAGAGCATACCGATCCTGTTGCAATTTGGCGCGAAAATCACTTTGAAAATCCTGCTGGGTAGGATCTCCATATAAATCGAGAAAAGACCGGCGACTACAACGTTGGTAGTGCCGCAACATATTAACAGTTAGCAGCATGACTTCAAGCTAACAGAGAATGAGTGAGCTTTCGCGATCGCTCTTATCGCACTCAGACTAAATGACACTAGACAAACAAAGCCTGATGAGAGCGGACTTGTAAAGATACGATTTATCGCGTCTCTACGTGTAGATTTTGACAGCGCACCATCGGTTAGAGTAGTGGCGATTTTGAGCGTGAGGGTGTAGGCATGGCTAAGCGCAGCAAACGGCAGTTGATTGGGTGGCGATCGCTCTCATTTTTACTTCGTATATCGTTTTCAGCTTCTGTCTATCGTAGTTTGGCTTTATTTGTAGCTGTTCTATTGTTGTCATCAGTGGAGGCACAAGCAACAAGCGTTTCAATTGCCCAACAGCCAGCGACTTCCTCGCCAAATGCAACGACTACTGATGAGCAACAAACTTACGAACAGGGACTGCAACTGATAAAGCAAGGACAACAACTAGAGAAACAAGGAACGGTAGAATCTCAGCAACAAGCGCTTGCCAAATACGAAGAAGCACTCTCTATTTGGCAGCAATTGGCGGTTAACGAAGCTCCGCCGTATGAGGCTCGCAGTTGGGAAGCACTGACTCTTTCTCTCATCGGTACCATCTACGATGGTGACCAAGACGAGCCTCAGAAGGCGCTGGACTATTTCGAGCGGGGGTTAGCTGTCAGGCGCGAGTTGAAAAACCGCCTTCAGGACGCGATCGCTCGTGCCTCAATGGATAATGCTGGCTCCAACTCAAACGACAAACAAAAACTGCTCGACACTTACAAGCAAGCACTTGCATTCACCAACGTTGAGGAAGCTTCCCTACTCAATTCCCTCGGTGGTGTTTACTTCGAGTTAGGCAAAAAGCAAGAAGCACTGGAATATTACAGACAAGCGCTGTCGCTGCTTCGAGCTGAGAAAAAACCCTCTCGTGAAGCTGATACACTGAGCTTCATCGCTAATGTCTACTTTCAGTCAGGCGAGACTCAATCAAGCCTCAACTTCTACAATCAAGCACTGGAGATTCAACGTGCCGAGAAGGATATCGCCGCACAAGCCCGAACGCTCGGCACTATCGGCATAATTTACATCCAATTGGGCGAATTGCAACAGGCGCTTGCCATTTATAAGCAAGCACTCGAACTCCAGCGAGAAAGGAAGGATTTTGCTGGGCAAGCGGATATCCTTGGGGATATTGGCTGGGTCTACTTCAAATGGGGTCACTATCAGAAGGCGCTGGATTTCCATAACCAAGCGCTGAAACTCTGGCAAGCAGCACAGGGAAATCTATCTGGAACTGATTTAGCCTTCAACTTTACTCAACAAGCTGAGATTCTCAGGAATATCGGCCTCACCTATTCCTTAGGAGGATTTGGCGATCTTGCTAAAGCGCTGGACTTTTTTAACCAAGCGCGATCGCTTTACCAAAAGGCGGGATATCGATACGGGGAAGCGACCCTTCTCTCCTACATCAGCAATACCTACAAACAATTGGGGGAAATGCAGAAAGCCCTCGATGCCTTAAATCAAGCGCTCATGCTGTGCCGTGCCATTTCCAGTCCCACTAAGGAAGCTGTTGCCCTCCGTGACATCGCTGGTATCTATGAGTCAATGGATGAGCCGCAGCAGGCACTGGACTTTTACAACCAAGCCCTCGAAATCCAGCGTCGGGTGAACGATCGCCCTCAACAAGCCGCCACCCTCAACAGTATCGCTAAAGTCTACAGTTCATTGGGCGATTATCAGCTGAGTATTGATACACACAACCAAGCTCTAGAGATATTTAAAAGCATTGGCAATCTCACTAACCAAGCTCTAACTCTTACCAACATTGGTGGTGTCTACCAAGGAGCAAAAAATTATGAAAAAGCGTTGGAATTTCACAATCAATCGCTGGCTCTGGCAAAACAAAATAATGATTTCCCGCAGCAAGTTACCACACTTGTAGGTATTGCTTCAGTTTACCTATCATTAAAGGATTATCCTAAGGCGCTTGATGCAGCTAACCAAATCCTTGCACTGTCACGCGAACAGAATAACCCCTCTTGGGAAGCCTATGCATTTGGGATGAGCGGTGTTGCTTATCTGAAATCGGCGGATTACCAAAAAGCACTGGAAGCCCTGGAAAAGGCAGTGGCTGCGGATCGGAAGGTAGAGGATCACCAAGGAGAAGCCACCCACCTGCGCGATCTGGGTAAGGTTTACAATGCATTGAAGCAGTACGAAAAAGCGCTATCAACCTACGATCGGGTTCTAGCACTGCGGCGGATGTTTGGCGATCGCACGGAGGAAGCATATACACTCTATGAGGTTGCGATTACACAACGCGACAAGGGCAATCTCAACGCAGCCCGTACCCAAATCGAAGCCGCCATCAAAATTGTTGAGGACATACGCACCAGAGTCACCAGCCCAGAACTGCGTACTTCCTACTTTGCCTCCGTGCAGAATTACTACCAGTTCTACATCGACGTGCTGATGCAGTTGCACAAAAAAGAGCCTTATATTGGGTACGATGCTCTGGCACTGCACGCCTCGGAACGCGCTCGTGCCCGGAGTCTTTTGGAACTCCTAACAGAGGCTAACGCTAATATTCGGCAAGGAGTCGAGCCAAAACAGCTGGAACAAGAGCGCACCTTGCAGCAAAAACTTGATGCTGTTGAAAAACGCCGAGTTGAGTTACACAGTAGCAACCCCACTAAAGGACAGCTAGAGAAAATTGAACGAGAACGCGAAAATCTCTTAGAAGAGTATCGACAAGCCCAAGCTGACATCCGCGCTAAAAGTCCCCGCTATGCCGCCCTCACTCAGCCAAAACCCCTCACCTTGGCAGAGATTCAGCAGCAGGTTCTGGATGACGATACGCTGCTTTTGGAATACTCGCTAGGCGAAGAACGCAGCTATCTTTGGGCTGTCACCAAGACAGGCATCACCAGCTACCAACTCCCCAAACGCGCCGAAATTGAGTTAGCGGCACGGGGTTTCTATGATCTTTTGAATACCCCTGGCTATCGCTTGGAAACCCGAAAGCCTATCGATAACCAAAGAGGCATTGCGGTTGAACTCGCTCCTGCTAACACCGAAGTCGTAACCAAACTCAGCCAGATGCTCTTGGGGCAAGTGGCTGGGAAACTAGATAAGAAACGATTACTCATTGTCAGCGAGGGTGCATTGCAGTATGTCCCCTTTGCCGCGCTACCAGTACCAACGCAGCCAAGCACAGAAAACAATGCCAATCCTTCCACCTCACCCACTCCACTGTTAGTCAATTACGAAATCGTCAATCTGCCCTCAGCCTCCACGCTAGCCGTTTTAAGACAAGAACAAGCTGGGCGCAAACCGGCTGCTAAAGCTGTGGCGGTGCTAGCCGATCCCGTCTTCGGCAGTGACGATGAGCGAGTCAATCAAGCAAAAGGGCAGACAGAGAAGCCGCAGAGTATCGGAGAAAACCTTGCACTCAGTGCTTTAGCAAGATCCGCTAGAGAATCGGATGTCACTTTTAAGCGTCTACCCTTTACCCGGCAAGAAGCGGAGGAGATTCTATCCCTGGTACCAGCCGCAGAACGCAAGCAAGCCTTCGATTTTGCTGCCAATCGCGCCTTTGCAACCAACCCAGAACTCAGCCAGTACCGGATCGTGCATTTTGCCACTCATGGCATCCTCAACAGCGTGCATCCAGAATTATCAGGGGTGGTGCTGTCTCTGCTAGATGAAAAAGGGGAATCGCAGAATGGTTTCTTGCGACTGCACGATGTTTTCAATCTCAACTTGCCAGCTGAACTGGTGGTACTGAGTGCTTGCGAAACGGGATTAGGTGAAGAAGTCAAAGGCGAAGGATTAGTAGGCTTGACACGCGGCTTTATGTATGCGGGTACGCCGCGAGTGGTAGTGAGTTTGTGGAGTGTTAGCGATCGCGCAACATCCGAATTGATGACCAAATTTTACAAAGGAATGCTGGAAAAAAATCTACAGCCAGCGGCGGCATTGAGAGCAGCACAGATAGACATGTGGCAAAAAACGGAATGGAAAGCACCCTATTACTGGGCAGCTTTCGTACTGCAAGGCGAGTGGAAATAACAACCGAACTGTATCGCTTCTAGCTCCCTCAGGAGTTACACAGTTGGCTTAAGAATGAAACGAGGAGCCGCCAAGTAGTGACGAACAGCATCTCGCACAATCCTGCGTTGCAATCAGGAAGTTAATGTAATCGGGTTGGTTGACTTTCGCTGGCTTCATTCCTAAGTAGTTCTACCTCACCTCCCCTTTTTTCTCAACTGCGTAACTACTGAATCTTTATGAAGCTGGAATAAAGCTCAACTCTCCACTGATTTCCGGACAAGTTATAAGTTTTAATTATGAATTAAATGAATTTACGTATTTATACTTAGGCAAGCTTTAGAAAAATTGTCCATTTATGATTTATTTTTTTCATCAAGTCTCCCATTTTTACTAACTTTCATGGCTAGACAAGCCGTTGGTAGGTCACTCTAATAAAATTACATTTAATAAGTCTTTACATATATAAGCTGTTTATATATGGATACTTTTTATTTTTTCAGTAAAGTCTACGTGGAATTACTAGAAATTCACAGAGGAGAATAGTAGGCTTCCTTTTACGGCTGAGTTGTATTCAATACCTGGCTAGGGCACCTTTAATTGCAACTTAGTAGGCAAGGAATTCTAACTGCTGGGTCTGTCTACATTCTCGGCTTCAACTTAATTCTGCATGAGAGGAACACTTTATGAGTTTAATGAGAAAAGTTACAGGAATTGTCGGGGGAGCAGCGTTGCTCACAATGGGTATAAATTCAGCTCCCTCTGAAGCTGCTTTGTTGGACTTTTCTTTAAGAAGTTTTAGAAAAGAAATTTCTTTTACTTTAGATACCTCGGTGACAGATCAGGATTCTTCTCCAACCGCTGGTTTCTTCCCAAACGCGATATCAGACCTTAAAATAGACGGTTCGCCAGTTCCATATTCTGATACGGCAAATGTGAATACTAGAGCGACTACTTCTGCGGGGTTTGGCGGTGGAATTGGGCCAGGAGAGTTTTCTAGTTTGAGCTTCTTTTTCAGAGGTTTTGATTTAAATTTACCGGATCCAGTCCCCATTCCTACCTCTTATTTCTTTGTTCTCTGGTTTGATAATTTTTCTTTAGTCAATCAACTCTCTAGTGACCCCAACGACTATGCATTACGCATTGGTTACGGAAGAGAAGATACTATTGGCTCTCTCCGTACAGATATTCCTCCAGAACTGCTAACTGTGACGCTTCGTCAAGCTCCATCTCCCAATCCTGTTCCGGAACCCAGTGCGATGGCAGGTCTTTGTGTCTTAGGCCTGAGCTTCTTATTAAAGAAGACTGCTCAAAAATCTTATTAAAGAAGACTGCTCAAAAAGCTTAAACAGGGCTTACGCAGCAGCAATTTAAACTGAGGAGATCAGCTTCACCAAACTCGACTACTGCCAATATCTACTGAGCAGTCCTGTCAACAACACGGTCACGAAATTGGTCGATCATCTTGAGGGTATTAGGCTCGCTCGTATCAATCGCTATCTGTGTGGCGAGAAGTTGACGCCTCGAAAGTTGTGGGACACTGTGGAACCCCTTCTACAACCGTCCGAGAATGCCTAAGTGCTATTAAATGATACGGGACACCGTGGAACCCCTTCTACAACCGTCCGAGAATGCCTAAGTGCTATTAAATCAGGACTTACGCAGGTACGCTATAGGTAGTGGCATAGGGGCTGATAGAGCTACATCAAAAAAAACTAATTAATTGAGCCTGAGCATGTTAGTCTCAAGTCGAGTAGAGATTG
>NZ_JAMPKE010000032.1:0-65352 GCF_039961955.1 Trichocoleus sp. DQ-A1 | reverse complement strand
CGGACAGCGATGTCTTTCCGTTTTATGGAGTGGGTGAACGCTAATCGAGATGTATTCTCAGCCTATAAAGCTGCTTTGGGTTTTATTTGGGCTTGAAATCTGTTTAAGTCCCGCTAACCTACGAAAATCTACGAAAATCTTCAATTTAATTGCATCCGCTTACTTAGCAAAAAATCACCGAATAGAAATGAAGTAATTTCCTGAAGATAAACAGGAATTACGATTCAGGAGTCTAAAGAAGGCTCCTTTTTTTTTGAGGTGATTTTTTAGGTAATCTAATCCCTCTTTTGTTCCAGGGGGGAATTCCAGGCGACCATGCGATCGAAGACTAAACGAGACATTTTGGGAAAAATTGTCTTATTTTGGGCGTAAGCGGCATCGTCACCAAAGACTGTCAAAATATAAACGGTGCTACCATCTCTGGTTGCGACGAATGCCGCTTCTTGGCGCGAAAAAGAAGTCCAACCCGCCTTTGAGTAAAAATCAATATCCACATCAGACAAAGCCTCGCCAAAAAATTCCTGGATGGGGTTGAAGTCACCCCAGGTTTTTGACTCTAGTGTCCTCATTTCTGGACGCAAATCTCTTCTCAGCCATCCGCACATTTTTTCGCTGGCAGTTGAGGAAACAGCCTGTCCAGTTCCACACATTTCGTACAGGAGTCTAGCTGCCTGATCGGTTGTTATCTTATTCCGAATGGGGTCTTTGGGATCGCCTCGCATTTGCAAATCAATCTCTAGAGGCTCTGGAAGCCTTAGGTAGGGGATTGGATAAGTTTTTTGGCTAATATTAATGTCTTTGTAGCCTGCTTCTCTAAAAAAATGATTAACTTGTTGACGCTTATCTAGCCATATTTTAAACTCTTCATCATTTTCTATTTTCGGTCTAGATTGCGTATCGGTTAACAGGTCAAGAATGACGCTAGCTGCCTCGTTATCAGACTCCTCGATCATTTTGGACACATATAAAGAAAATGCACCTTCGTCTGCCCAAATCCCGTTTTCTATCTGAGCATATAGAGCCACCATCCAAAATATTTTGATGACGCTAGCTGGATATCTCAAAGTATCTTGTTTATATCCGGCAATTTCACCTGTTTTAACGTTGATTAAGGTAATAGATAAAGGCTTTGTGGGTAAGTCTTTCTCAGTCGCCAATTTCACAACATCATCAACAATTTCTTCCAAATCTTGACTCTGCTTAAAATTCGGCGGAGTCTTGACATTGTAGGTAAGTTGTGAGGGATTGCGTCCGGGGAGGCGAGATGGAAGAGGTAATAATGCAGTTTTAGCCCAAGGGGGAAGTACCGGCAAGGTAGAACTGAGTGGTTTGGATACGACTGCTGGAGGCTGAGTTAACAACCGATTTAACGTTAATCCACAAGTTGTAAAGATTGTAGCGGAGGCGATCGCTAAAGCAGCAAATCGCATCTGGCGAATTTTCTTGACTCGATGGGCACGCGCTGCCCTTCCTGCTTTAAGCTTAGCAATTTGTTGGGCACGTTTATTCGGTTTTGGTTGTGGTTGCTGACCCACGAGCTGCACCTTATGGTTTTTAAGTTTTCCTGATTTCTCGTTTTAAATAATTTTCAAGGAACTGCACGGGGAGTTATTGAATTTCTCTGATCGTTTTGTATTCAAGGATTTTCCATTTGCTGTCTACTGATTGCAAAGTGTATTGCACCAGCCGAGTTTTGAAGTCAGTTTCGTTGGGGTCGATGTTCCCATTCTTATAGAGAGTACGTTCTTCAGTTACCCTAATTTCGATGGTTGCGCGATCGCCATCCACAATAAATTGTTCAACATCTCCGACTTTTTGAACGCCGTATTGGTAGTAAGCATTGTTATTCTCTAGCCAAGCCATTGAGCCGCCCTTACTAACGGTATTCTCATAGAGTTGTCCCGTGGTCAGTTCGGCAGCAAGTTCACGATTAAAGGGGGGAGCGAATATTTCTCGCTTACTGTTTACCCACCGATTAATTAACGCGACAGCTTCTTGTTGAGCTTGCTGAGGGTTTTCTATATTGGGAGAACGGTTTGCAAAAAAACTTGGTAACTTTCCAGTTGTGAATAAAATACCACCCAGAATTGCTACCCCAATTACACTGCCTAAAATTACTGCCTTCTGCCAATCTCTTGAATCGGAGATAGTTCTGGTGGCAACAGGTTGGGAGGATGACACCGCAGCGGTTTGTAAAGAAGCAACTTCAGGAGGGTAAGAAGGCACCGTGGATGGCTGATAAGTGTTTTCTGGGGGTGGAGAAACGACTGGCGGAGGAATGTAAGGAACTGTGGGGGGAATTGGAGAGACTGGAGTTTCTAAAGCATGAAGCATTTCTTGGACATTCGTATAGCGATCGCTCGGATGAGACTGAATCGCCTTATCCAGCACCGCCAGCAAACTGGCGCTAACATTCAAAGCGTACTGACGCCACAGAATCTCACCACTGTCACGATCGATATTTAGGGATTGAGGAAGTTTGCCGGTCAGTAGATAAATCGCCGTCAAACCCAAACCATACAAGTCACTCGAAAAAAGTGGGCGTCCGATTGCCTGCTCGCTAGGCATAAATCCAGGCGTCCCAATTACAATTGAGCTGATGGTACGCCCCTCAGAATTGACGATGGTGCCCATCGTTTCTTTCACCGCCCCGAAATCAATTAAGACGGGTTTGGTATCCCGTTTTCGCACAATCACGTTGGCTGGCTTAATATCTCGATGGACAATCCCCTTGTGATGCACGTAATCTAGGACAGGTAATAGATTTACCAAAATTTCCCGCACCGAACTCTCGCTGAGAGATCCCTGCTGTTGCACCATTTGAGCCAGCGTTTCCCCCTCAATCCATTCCTGAACTAGGTAGAATTGATCGCCAGCCGCAAAGTAAGCATACAGCCGGGGAATCTGGTAATTGCCTTCGCCCAACTCTTCTAAGATGGCGGCTTCGCGTTGGAATCGATCTTTAATTAGCTGGTACTGGGGATTATTCGTCACCGGCTTGAGTCGCTTGATCGCGCACCGGCGACCCGAAGGCATATGGATATCTTCTGCCAGAAAGGTTTCGCCAAACCCACCAGCGCCCAGCGTCTGAATTATGCGATAGCGATTGTCCAACAGCGTTGGCATCATTGGCCTTCACCGCGTAAGGTTTTCTTTAGAAGATAACATCAGGTATTCAGGACATTTCTAGCAGTTTCAGCAAAATTTACCAATAGTTAAAGAAGGATAAAGAAGGAGAAACCTCGGAAAGGTTTCATTTTCCTAAAAAAAGTTACCCACTTTTAGAGAATGCAATGACCACCCAGCCAGGGCAGCGGACTGTTATCAGCACCAATCCCTATTTGGTGCTAAATAATCAGGGGCAGATTTTACCACCCTTGGAACTGACAGCAGACCGACACATACTGGGACGCGATCGCGCTTTCGCCGATCTGATTGTTCCAGATGATTGGCGCGTCATCTCCGCTTGCCAAGCCGTCTTACATAGAGATGGGGATGACTATTACATTTATGACGGCGATGGACGCAAACCCAGTACCAATAAGTTGTTTGTAGATCACCGATTGATTACGCCCACAGAAGGCTATCGCCTGGAAAACGGCATCGAAATTCAAATTGGTCAAAATCCCCAAAACTTCATTCAGCTAAGGTATTTCAACCCCTCCAGCGCCAAAATGCTGACGCCACCGCGTCCTGTCTCGCTGAAAAATCGGTCGGTGGAAATCGGACGCGATGCCAACGCCACGATGCAGTTAGATTCGCCCATCGTTTCTCGGTGTCACGCCACGATTGATACGGACTCTCAGGGGCGGTACATTCTGCAAGATCGCAGTACTAACGGCGTCTTTATAAACGGGCAACGGGTAACGGGTTCTGCTGTCCTGTCACAGGGGGCAACCATTCGCATTGGGTCATTTAGCCTGGTGCTGCGCGGCGACAATCTGGTGGTACTCGACCGGGGCAATCAAATTCGTCTGGATGCTGAGAATTTGGTCATCAAAGGGCGTCTGGATGGCGTTTCCCTGGCAATTGAACCAGGGCAATTTGTGGCTTTGGTGGGGGGAAGCGGAACGGGTAAATCCACGTTGCTGAAGACTTTATTGGGGATTGAGAAGACGGCTAAAGGTGCGGTGTATCTCAATGGCGACAATTTGCAGAAAAACTTTAATATGTACCGCACGCAAATTGGTTATGTGCCCCAAGATGATATTTTGCACCGAGATTTGACGGTGGTAGAGGTGCTGACTTATGCGGCGGCGCTGCGACTTCCGCCGGATACGGATGTGTCACAGGTGGTGCAAAAAACTCTAACTGATATTGAAATGTCCGATCGCCAAGATGCCTTAATCAAACATCTCAGCGGCGGTCAGCGCAAGCGAGTCAGCATTGGGGTAGAACTTTTAGCCGATCCAAAGCTGTTTTTCTTAGACGAACCGACTTCGGGACTCGACCCTGGTTTGGATAAGAAGATGATGCAGATGTTGCGGAGATTAGCGGATCGAGGACGCACGATTATTTTAGTCACTCATGCGACGGCGAATATCAAAATGTGCGATCGCGTTGCTTTTCTCGGTCGCGGCGGACGACTTTGCTACTATGGCATCCCGGAGGACGCGCTGAAATTTTTTGGAGTGACAACGGATAATTTTGCCGATATTTACACGCAACTGGATAAGGAGAAAGAAGAAGAAACGGAAGCCATCGTTCAACAATACGCGAATCAGTTTCGCCAATCGCCCGATTATCAACGCTACATTGCAAATTCCCTCGGTGCTGGCAGTCATACGCCACAAAACGCCAGTTCACCTCCCCAAAAAGCCAGTATCTCTCCGTGGAAGCAATTAGCTTTGCTGAGTGGGCGCTACTTGAAGATGATAAGACGCGATCGCATCTATCTCGCCTTATCTCTTCTAACTTCTCCCATTGGTATCGCCTTAATTCCCTTAGCAATTGGAGGAAAAAATCCTCTCGTTCTTAGCAGCGAATCCGATCCTGCCCTTGCACCTTTAGCGCTGCGAGTATTATTTGTATTTACCTGCGCTGCGATTTGGGTCGGACTTTCCAGTTCTTTGCAAGAAATTGTGAAAGAATCTGCGATTTACTTGCGAGAAAGATTGGTAAATTTAGGGTTAATTCCTTATCTCGCTTCAAAAATATTTGTTCTTTCCGGTCTAGCCTTATTGCAAACCTTGCTAATTTCAGCAGTAATTCTAATTGGTTTCCAATCTCCGCAACCTGAATTGATACCTTGGTCTTTAGGATTTGCAGTCAATACCTTTTTAACGCTTGTTACTAGCATGAGTTTAGGCTTACTGGTTTCATCTCTTGCCAAAAATAGCAGTCAAGCGAATAGTGCTTTACCTTTACTTTTACTACCTCAGATTATCTTTTCCGGCGTTTTATTTAAGATGGAAGGAATTGCCAGTAAAATTTCCTGGTTGATGTTAAGTCGGTGGTCGATTGGTGGTTACGGTTCTTTGGTCAATGTCAATGCAATGGTTCCCGATCCGATATTTTTACCGAATGGTACGCTTGCGCCGATGCCGTTTGATAAAACGCCTATTTACGATCCAACGTGGCAGAATTTAGGATTAAATTGGGGAATTTTGTTGCTGCACGCGGCAGTTTATTTAACAGTTACTTTTTGGGTACAGAAGCGGAAGGATATATTTTAGTTTCTAACCCGTTCACCCGCCAGCGATTGAAGCCGCACACTTTAAGCCAAAGCTCACTAAGATAGTAGACTGAAAAGCACGATTTAGAAACCCATGTAGGTGAGGCTGAGGGACAAAACCTAACAAATGTTTGTAAACTACAACTATTAGCATTGTCCCAAAGCAAACGATAAAAATACTAACATTTCCTAGCAGCAGACACATTGTAATCGTGCATATCTGCTTCCCAAATACTGATGTAAATAACATCACAATCTTGCCGGACAATCATGCCTTTTAAAGAGCCTTGAGTAAAACGGTAAGAACTCAAGCGACGCTGTTGCACTTTTTGGAGTCCATCTTTAATGTAATTATCGGCTCCACCTTTTAATAATCCATCCAAAGTAGTCTCCATGACTTGAGGATCTACTGTTGGGTAAAAGGAGGCTTCAGTTTGGCGAAGACGACCGGAATTCCGATCGAATAAGTAGCCAAGATCGATCTGATTTGGCACTACGTTGTAGATGACAGCGCGGGTTTTCCAAGCGCCACTTACATCTCTGTCTGGGTTGCCGAGGGATGCTTGGATAGTGCTTCTTGATGTACCGACGGGAAATGTGGGAACGCTCGAAACTGGACGATTTGGATTCGGGTTATTGTTTTGGGATATGGGTGCAGGTTCGCGAGTTCGCGCTGGTTCAGGCGATCGCGCGGGTTCAGGTGTTGCAGATTGAACGGGTGCAGGTTCTTCTGGAGTTTGCGCTGGTTCGGGTTCGGGCGATCGCTCCGATCTTGGGCTAGGAGATTCAGCAATAACCGGCGGAGGCGTCGCTTCGTCCTGTCTTGTCGGAGAATTTTCAGGTGATGGTTCAGGCGATGTCTCCAGGGGACGATTTCTTTCTGGGGTTCGTTCTGTTTCTCTGGTGGTTGGTTGTGATGTTGATGGGGAAGATGACGTGACGGGAGAGGGTTGCCTAAAATTCTTGAAAAGTTGGGTAAGACCGACAATAGCGCTCACCAAAACAATTGCACCCACAATGCCGATTAGCAGAGGATTCCATCGCTGTCCTTGACCAACTACAGGCGCAGGGTTTTGAGGGGTATACGGAGAATTGACGGGTGCAGGCGAAACGTTCCTGCCACCACCCGGAGACACCGCAACGGTTGCCATATTAGATCCAGCACCCCCAGCAGAAGCCACCGTTGGAGTTGCACCCGATTGTAAAGCATCGAGCATTTCTCTAGCAGTGGAATAGCGATCGCGCGGATGCGACTGAATCGCCTTATCCAAGACAGCAACAAAACCCGGACTAACATTCGCTGCGGACTGATGCCACAAAATCTCCCCCGTTCGCGGATCGGTTGGTAAATCTTGCGGTAGTTTCCCCGTGAGTAGATAAATCGCCGTCAGCGCCAAACTATATATGTCGCTGGCGAAGACGGGTTGCCCGACTCCCTGTTCCGGCGGCATAAATCCCGGCGTGCCAATTACAATCGAGGCGGGAGCATTCCCTGGATGCACCGCCGCGCCCATACTTTCCTTAACGGCACCAAAATCAATCAATACCGGCTTCCCATCCCGTTGCCGGATAATAATATTGTCCGGTTTGATATCCCGGTGAATGATGCCCTTGCTGTGGATATAATCCAAGACGGGCAGCAGACTGACAAGTATCTCCTTAACTTGACTTTCAGGCACTAACCCCTGAGTTTGCACCTTTTTGGTCAGGGTTTGCCCTTCAATCAATTCCTGCACCAGGTGAAACTGCCCAGCTTCCGAAAAGTAGGCGTACAACTTGGGAATTTGATCGCTACCTTCACCCATTGCCTCTAAAATAGCCGCTTCCCGTTGGAATCGATCTTGCGCCATCTGGAACATCTGGGGATTGTTTGCCATCGGCTTGAGCTGTTTAATTACGCAGCGACGCCGTGACGGCATATGAGTATCTTCTGCCAGAAAGGTGTTACCAAATCCACCACTTCCCAGCGTCTGGATAATGCGATAGCGATTGTTCAACAGGTGTGGATTCATGGGATGTTAGGGCGGTCGGGGTTGCTTGGTGCAAGGATTGTAGAAGACTGGCGATTATGGCGTCCTTACTTTAGGTCTAGTAAGCCACTTTCTTTTAATTTTGGATTAAAGCGGAGTTCTTCTTGAACCCCACGAGTTTTGAGCTGTTGAAAAATTTCTTCTTCAACGCGCCGTGCTACATTTTTTAACAGCTTCCCTTGCCCGACTTCATCCATCGCTGGACTTGTAAACTTAGTTTGTTCCTCAGCTGTCATGGCTCGTTTTGCATCAATCGGATCGTTCCATGCAGCTTGTTCGGAACCATTACCGGGAGGGACGGCACCATTTTCTTCAATCCAGGCATTCCGAATGCTTTCTAGCAGGGTACGGTTCGGGCGATCGCTCGTGTGTGCTTTTAGCCAATAGCAGCGTTCGTGTTGACGTACCAAATGTTGCTTGAGACTGAGATTGATATCGCGGGAATAGTTGATCAGTTGCAGCACTTTCTCTCGATCGAATATTGCGTATACGCCAATTTTTCCCTGAAATTTCTCTGGTAAATGTCCGGTTTCGTCGAGGTAAGGGATATATTCTAGGCTGGCAAGAGATGGAATATCGCTTTCAGAAGTCATCGGTATTTTTTGAGTTATTTATTTGACTTTTTGATAATCTCACAGAGGTGGCTCGAACAAATTCCAGAAAAAATATTGCTCTTGAATTTATCCCTAGATTTAGATTTAGGCTTAAACTCAGAGGTTCTTCCTTTAGGTGTCATCTTACTGCCAAAAAAGCGCTAAAAATAATTAACCTTATCTCTACACTTCTGCGCTCACGCTTCACAAGCTTAGTGAAGGATAATGCACCTTCACTATCTTAAAGCGTCTGGAGCAGCGAACGTTGCCGCGCTAACAAGAATTAAATGATTAAGCTATAATAATCAATTTTTTTAATCTGAATGAATCCTTATGCCAATGGGGATGACACAGTTGCTCTATCCGGCAGAAGATTGGAATTATTAGAATAAATAGTGAGTATGGCTACCAGGGAGATTGGCAGAATTGAATACGCAAGGCAAATGGATCTGTGATGGTGTACCGAAAAACAACAATCAACAGTACCCAAGCAATGAAGCCCATCCACCCCAGGAAAATCACGGGCCAGACTGTATTGTTTGTGGCTTGCCTAGAGAGGCAATGAGTCCTCAGAAAAGCCAGAAAACGGTCATTTCTAAACCGCCCGGTTCTAAGCCTTCATTTTTGCTGCCAATCCTGATTCTGCTGGGAATTCTGGCGGCACTGGCGGGGGGATTTGGCTTGTATAAACTGACACAGGGGAATAAACAACCGGCAATCGTAGCGTCTCCTGAGACTCAATCTCCCACCGCTAGCGACAATGCACCCACGGAAACTGCCGATCCGCAAGCGATCGCTAGCGATACTGCTGATAATGCCGAGTTGATCAGTCAAGGCGAGAAAATCCTGTTAAAGGATGCAACAAATTCCCAAAAAACAGCCGCCGCAGTCGCGTTTGCCCAGAAAAATTGGGAGGAAGCGATCGCGCAGTATCAACAAGCGGTTAGCGTCAACCCGAACGATCCCGAAAGCAAAATTTACCTAAACAACGCCAAAGCCAAAAAAGCCGGGAATCCTCTGACAATGGCAGTCGTGGTTCCCATCACCCCCAGTCCGGACACGGCGAAGGAAGTTCTCCGGGGTGTGGGACAAGCCCAAGACGAGTTTAACCAATCTCCGGCGACACCCGGACGCTTATTAGAAGTGGTAATTGTCAACGATGTTGACCCGGTAAAAGCGGTTTCCTTGGCGCAAGACCTCACCAAGTCACCGAATATTTTAGGGGTTTTGGGACACGGGGTAGATAATGGTTCTCAGCAAGCGATCGCCATGTACGAACAAGCTGGGTTAACCGTCCTTTCTCCCATCAGCACTAGCATTACTCCCGGTTCTGGCGGTCAGTCTACCTTGCAAACCATTCCCCTCGCCAAAAAAGCTAACGAGTTGCTGGGTACTTATCTGCAAACCGTCAGTAGCACTTTAGCAAAATATGCCGCTGCAAAGTCCTCAGCGCCATCTGTGGTGGTTTTTTACAATGCCGATAGTCCTTACTCTCAGCAATTAAAGCAGCAGTTTACCACTGCCCTGTCTAAAGTTAACGGCAAAGTCGTTAAGGAAGTAGATGTCACGGGTGCCAACTTTAATGCGGCTGCTGAGATTCAGAATGCAACTGCGGCGGGGGCAAAAATTGGTTTTTTGGCACTCAGTAAGAATAAAGTAGATCGCGCCGTTGCGATTGCGAAAGCGAATCCCACTGGGACGCAAGGGTTACAGTTAATTGGCGGAGATGAACTGTATAACCCAACAATTCTCACTTCTGGCGGCGACGCGATTAAAGGCATTGTGCTGGCAGTTCCCTGGAGTTCTCAACCGAACGATCCGTTTGCCAACCAAGCTGCCACGATTTGGAAAGGACGTGTCAGTTGGCGTACCGCTACCGCTTATGATGCGACGAAAGCTTTAACGTCTGCTTTTAGCCAAAATCCCTCTCGTTCGGGTGTATCTCAGCTGCTGAATCAGGGAGTTGCCATTGGGGGAACGGCTACCGATTTTAATGTTCTCAATGAAGTTCCGCTTGTGCAAGCCGCGCCTGGTTCTAATGGTCCGCCGGGATCTCAGTATGAATTTAACCCGATTTAGAAGCGAATGAACCGCCAAGGACGCAGAGGACGCAGAGGGAAGGGAGGAGAGAGAGGAGAGAGGAGTTTTTGGGTTGATTGCAGTCCGGAGTTGGTAGTTGAAGGACTGTAGTTTATAGTTTGTTTTTGCTTGTCATGAGTCGTTGTTAATGACTCATGATTCATGACCAATTTACAACAGGGTTCTAAGTGAGTCGTTCTCGTCGCGGTTTGTGGTTGTATCCGTTATTCCAGATTCCGTTGATGTTGCTGGGAGCGTGTATAGTCGTGACGGCACTCATCTGGCTGTTAGGATTAGGTAGGCCGCCAGTAGCAGTTGCGATCGCTCTCGACCTCAGCAGCAGCACTTACAGTACGGAATTTAACGCCCCAGGTACAGTTATGTATCAAGAAGTCGCAGCGGTGCGGTCGTATTTGCAACAAAACACCCAGCAGTTGAGAAACAAAAACCAGATACAAGTTTTGGGATTTGGGGGAGTTGTGCGATCGCTTACGGGTGATTTTAAAACAGACAGTCAACAAGTGGACGCCGAATTAACTCAAGCTTTGGCAAATCCCGATCTCCCTCAACTGGTCGCGAACAATACGACAGATATTAACTTAGCGATTCAAAAAGGTACGGAAGCACTCAGCACGATTCCACAAAAGCGCTGTCGAGAATTACTATTAGTAACTGATGGCGGCGCTAATGTCTCACCAGCCATCATCACCGATGCCAGGAATCGTAAAGTTAGAATTAATACAGTTGTGATAGGGGAAGGATCTCCAGAATTGCAAGCCGCAGCTTTAGCTACTGGCGGTATTTATCTATCTGGCGAACAGAATAATCTAGAAATGCTCTTCACCGACACATTTTTTACCCGTTTCAACAGTAACCTTAAATGGCTTATTCTGGGGCTAGGGGCGACATGGATTGCTTTAATGTGGACGCTAATTTTACCCCTAGATCGGTGGCTGTTTCAAGGTTTAATCGGTCTCGATCGTTCCCTTTCTGGTCAATTATCCTTAAGCAATGCCCTATTCTGGAGCGTTTTGACACCTTTGATTGTTTGGCAGCTATTTAATTTATTGGACATCGTTGTTAGATGTTAATGGTTAGAGTGTTTATAAAGTTTCTGGCGAATAGAATTCTCGGCTATACAAACCAAGTCCGCCCACGCGGACTTAAGACGAATGCTATATTCTAAAACCTGCGTAGGCAGGTTTTGTTTGTGTAGCCGCGACTTCCAGTCGCCAGGTTCTAAAATATAGCTACTAGGAGAAAATATTATGGCAGTAGAAGAGAAAAGCATGGTTCCCACTGTATTAGTGGGTATCGGCGGCACCGGACATGAAGTATTGTCACGAGTACGCCGCTTAGTAGAGGAAACTTATGGCAGTCTGCAAAATTTCCCCCTAATCAGCTTTTTAATTATTGATACCGATAGAGAGTACAAAGTCAATAATCCTGCCGCCGCTGGTTCTCCCTTCAAAGACAACGAAAAATATTGGGCAAGTGTTGCTGGTAGTGAAGTCAAAAAAATTATGTCGGATATGGGAAACTATCCCTGGATAGAGAGTTGGTTTCCTACAGAATTAGAGCGGAATATTGGGGCAATTGAAGTTGGTGCTGGACAAATTCGCAGTTATGGGCGATTTGCTTTTTATTGTAATTATCACAAACTTCAAAGACGGTTTAATGAAGCTGCTGATGCCGTCAAAGGACACGAAACCTTTATGCGCGATCGCTATGGCATTAAGGTAGATACAACAGGTTTAAATGTCTTTGTGACGGGTTCTCTATCCGGTGGGACTGGTAGCGGAATGCTGATTGATATCGGCTATTGCGTCCGCCATTGGTTGCGGGGACAAGCGAGTCCAATGGTGACGGCAATTGTGCCGATGCCGACGGCTTTCGCCAGTATTAATGTAGGCGATCGCGTTCTCGCTAACGGTTACGCTGCTTTGATGGAATTGAGCTATTTTTCTGATTATAGAACAGAATATATTGCCCAATTTAGCAGTGGTTTAGTGGATGAAATTCGCAGTAAATCTGCGCCTTTTGATTTTACTTATCTGGTTGGAACAAAAAACGGGGAAAGTGAATTTACTCTCGACCAAATTCGAGAGATGATTTCCCAAAATATCTTTCTTGATTTAACCTCTGATTTTGCGCCGTATAAACGTTCGATTCGAGATAATATTAAAGGAGCTTGGGCGCAAGCAGATCCTGGTGGACGCGGTTATCCTAAGAACTTTATGAGTTTTGGGTTATCTACGGTAGAAATTCCGATAGCTCAAATTCGCACTTCTTTATCAGATAGACTTGCTGCTGATTTTATTCGCTGGTGGCTGAATGAATCGGTACAGTTGCCACCGAATGTATTAGAGATGGTGCAAAGTGACCTGAAACGGATGCGCCTTACAGAAGGGGAACTGATTGCAGATTTAGCGGCGGCTGGTGACAGATCATATATAACCGAAATCTCCGCTTGGGTAAACTCTATCCGCAATGAAATTGCTACGGATAATAAGTTGCAATGTACCCAGCAAGGCGTAAATATTGTTGGTTCAGAAAAGGGCAAAATTCTCCAGTTTTTAGACTACCTCCAGCCAAAAGTTGAAGAATATAAAGCTAATCATTTGCGGAAATTAAGCCCGGATGAGCGATTGCACGGTGACTTCTTGCAAAAGATGTACGATAACCGCAACCGCATCGTACAACAAGGACGAAAAGCGTTAGACGAAGAGTTTTATCGGATTATTGAGGATCGCACGAGAGGGCCAAAATTTGCCGATGCTTTCGTGACGGCGGTGCGCCAAATTTTTGAAAATGCCGCCGAAAAGTTCCGCCGGGAATCAGAAAAAGTTTGGCAACCCAAGGAAACCGAACGACAGAGAGATTACGAAAAGGCGCTGCAAGATATTACTGAGTTTAAGAATAAGTTTGCCCTTACCAAGCACGCAGATATGGAAAAATCCTGCGAGTTAGCGCTAACCGGGTTAGAAGGTAGCTTGGTAGCAACCATTCAAACTCAAGCAAGATATTTAGGTTTAGAAGTCATTACCAGAATGCTAGAACATCTGGATGAATTAAACCGCCGTTTGGCACGCTTAAATCAAAAATTGAAGCAAACCCGTGATAATTTTCAGCAAAAAGCGGATCGACAAGCGGATAGCGCTGATGCTTTGATTGTGAATGGGATTAAGCTTTATAACCGCGAAGAACTCAATGAATTATATCGAGATTTAATTGAGCAACAAGCGGGTGCTAGCGAAGGTTCTAAGAGTCGCTACGAGTTGGGAATTGATGGGATTTGTAGCAATTTGTCAGTACAGGTTCTCGCAGAAGCAAGTCCGCTGTGGAAGCGTAACCGTGCGGCGGGTGAGTTGATGCGACTATTTGATGTGCCGAATTTAGCGGATGTGCAGGAGAATGATTTTAAAGAAATTATTGGCGATCGCGCTAAATTAGTCGTGATCAGTGCGCCGGAAAGTAGCCGATTGAAGCGGGAATTGGCAGCTGGCGATCGCTTATTCAAAGTCTTCAACAACGACGAAGCCGAAATCCGCAACCGCATCGGCACTGCTTACAGCAAATCGAAGCCGCTGATTTTACTCTCTGACGCCGTTCTCAAACGTCAAGACGCAGGCTTTACCCCCGCCCTCAATGCCAAAGTCGCCCTGGTTGGCGGACGCAACAGCAGCGATCCAGCGGCAATTAAGCTCATCCCGATTCTGCGGGAGAGAGTTGGCAGTAACGAAGGGATTACACCGCTGGGAGAAGCTGAACGTCACCGGATTGTCTTTGTACAAGAAATTGGTGGTTTCTCTCTGCGTTGCATTGAGGGAATGCCGGAGTTGCAGCAATCTTATCAAGATTGGAAAGGACAATCCATTCAGGCAAAACGGGCGCAACTTAAAGGCGAAAGCAAAGAACCTCCAATCCCCGTTCACATTCAAAAAGAACCGCCGTTTTGGGATATCTTTCCAGAAAATCCAGATATTTTCCGCCTCGTTGTACAAGCAAGGGCGTTACAAGTTTTGCGAATAGAAGAAAATCGCCTAACCAAAGAAAAGGTAATTCGTTATACCCGACAAACTGTAATTGGTTTGGAAAATGTCGATATCGCCTCGAGTTGGGAAGAAGCGGTACAAGTGCTGCAAGTATTGGCGTGTCGCCCGGATAAAGAAGAAATTCAGCGTCAGGTAACGGCAAAATTAACCCAAGCTGACACGGTGCAGAAAAAACAAGCGCTGTATCACCAACTGAAAGTATATCTGGATCGGCGTGCCGTCGAACTAGAAAAAGAAGGCGCAACCGATAGCCTGAATTACAAGCGCGAAGCAAGAGTGATTCAGGAGATGATTGAAGTTTACAAGCTTTATTCACCGGGTAGTCAACCTGTTGATTCTCCTGTTACAACTCAGCCAATTGGGGTTGCTTCAAATCATTCTCCGGCTCAAGAGACTCGCACTCACGTTTTCTGTACTAACTGTGGAAATCAGAACCCAGCGAACTCAAAGTTCTGTTCTAAATGCGGCACTAAATTAGTGCAACTGAGCTAACATCAATTCTTCGGGGAAGGGTAGCTTCAGGAACTGATGCTGCTCATCAGGCTAGCGATCGCTACCGCTAACTCGTCTGGCTCGATTGGCTTGGTGAGGTGTTTCTGGAAACCTGCCTTTAGGATTTGCTGATGGTTAGTTTCGCCAGCATAAGCGGTTAGAGCGATCGCGGGAGTCTCTCCCCCTTCCTCTGCACTCCTGGCTCGGATTTGACGAATCAGCATATAGCCATCCATTTCAGGCATTCCAATATCGCTCAACAGCAAATCCGGCTTCATCTGAGCTAGCGCCTCCAGCGCCTCAGCCGCCGATGCCACAGCGCGTACCTGTGCGCCACACTCTTCGAGAATGAAGACGATTAACTCCCGCGTATCCACCTCATCATCTACAACCAGTAGCTTTACCCCTTCCAAATTTGGAGAATTATCAAGTAACGGATTGTCCTGACTCGTCTGAGGCGCAGTTGTCATTAGGGGTAGCGTCACAGTGAAGGTTGCCCCTTGCCCTTCTCCCGGACTTGCAGCCGTAACAGTACCCCCATGAAGTTCTACGAGGTGGTGGACAATTGCCAGTCCTAACCCCAATCCCCCGGATACCCGTGTCGTTTGGCTATCAGCTTGACGAAAGGAATCAAAGACGAAGGGCAAAAAGTCTGGGTGAATTCCCCTCCCCATGTCTCTTACTTGGATTTGGGCATAGCAATTTTGATTGAATTTTGATTGAACGAATTCCGAATTCTCTGGACTGGGGACTTGTGAAAGTTGAATTTCTACCTGCCCTCCTATCGGTGTAAATTTAACAGCGTTGGAGAGCAGATTCCAGACGACTTGCTGTAAGCGATTGGCATCCCCCAACACCTTACCGAGATTGGGAGCGATCGCTGAGTGAATTTGAATCGACTTCGCTTCAGCCGCTAGACGCACCGTTTCCATCGCTTCCTCAATCGTTGCCACCAAGTTAACCGGAGCAATATTTAAACTCAGTTTGCCTTGCAGAATCCGCGAAATATCTAGCAAATCCTCGATCAGCCGTGACTGTAATTCGGCATTGCGCTCAATCGTTTCTAGGGCGCGGGCGGTGGTTTTTTCATCAAACTTGCGGCTGCGGAGGAGTTTTGCCCAACCCAGGATTGGATTGAGAGGCGTTCTCACCTCATGGGAGAGGACAGCCAGAAATTCATCTTTCATCCGGTTGGCTGACTCCGCTTGGGCGCGTGCGATCTGTTCCAGCTTGAAGAGGCGATCGCGTTCTTCTTCGGCTCGCTTGCGTTCACTCAGATCGAGGACGTAGCAGACACCCTGCTCTTGTAGAGATCCCTCAAACAAAGCAGTCCCCACCAGTACAAAGACGCGGCTGCCATCTTTACGGATCAATTCTTTTTCAAAGGGAACGCAAACTCCCTGTTCTCTGAGTTCGTTAACCGCCTGCTGAGTCCGCTCGACGTATTCTGGTGGAGTCATCAGATTCCAAGCAATTTCACCAGCTTGTAAATCCTCCCGCGTATAGCCGACGATTTGCAGGAAGGCATCGTTGGCTTCGGTAATTTTGCCGCTCAGATCGCCGAAAAAGATGCCAATGATATTTGAGTCAACGATGCGCCGCAGTCGCATTTCGCTTTCTTGCAGTGCGATTTCTATTTGTTTGCGATCGCTAATATCAGTAACGGTGCCAACATAGCCGATTGTCTCACCGTTTTCTCCAATTTCAGGAGCCGCTTGACCTAATACCCAAGCCACCGAACCGTCGGAACGTTGATATCGATACTCTGATTGGAAAAGCCGGTTCTCCTGCGCGGCTTGATACCATTCGGCAAAGATACGTTGGCGATCATCCGGATGAAGGGCAGTTTCCCAGCCTGCCCCCAATGCTGCTTCTGAAGTGATTCCGGTAAGTTCACACCAGCGTTCGTTGGTATACAAACACTTTCCCTGACTATCCGTATGGAAGATTCCCACCCGTGAAACTCTCGCTAAGGTAGAATACCGTTCCTCACTCTGGCGCAGAGCTGCTTCTGCTTGCTTGCGTTTGCTAATGTCTTGGAACATTACGACACAGACAGGAGAGTGACCGTGCATCGCTGGCAGGGTATCCGCAAAGACCATCAAGGGACGGATTCCTCCTGGCGTGTGCCAGTTCATCTCAAACCCGTTGAGCCGTTCGCCGCGTGCCACTCGTACCCCTGGCATTTGCTCGTCGGGAATCTGCGCTCCCGTCGCATCCGTGCAATAGTAAACGGTGTGGTACTCTTCGGCTGGTTTATTTTTGGGAAATTCGCCTCCTGCCAACTCGTCAGCGGCTCGGTTGGCGAAGAGGACTCGACCCGTCCCTGGCTCAATAAACAACAAGCCAGATGGCAACAGATTCAGCACGTCTTCTAGCCATTGCTGCTGATTCTGGAGTGCTTGCGATCGCAGTTGCAGCGCTTCCTCTGCTCGCTTGCGATCGCTTATGTCTATCAAGAAGGCCATCCCTTCTTGTTGCTGGTCGTAAGGTTCCTGTAACAGGGCACCACCAATAAGAATGGGAACCCGGCTCCCGTCTTTACGGATATATTCTTTTTCAAATGGGGTACAGACACCATTTTTCTTGAGTTCTTCGGCTGCCTGTGCATCCAAATGCAGATATTCCGGCGGTGTTATCTGTTCCCAGGAAAGCCGACCCGAAACCAAATCCTCCCGCTCATATCCGACTAATTTCAGGAAAGCGTCGTTGGCGTAGTTGATTTTTCCGGTAAAGTTGGCGAAGGTGACACCAAAAATATTCGCCTCAACCAGTCGTCGGAAGCGCCTCTCGCTCTCTTGGAGTGCCTTCTCGGTTTGTTTGCGCTTGGTGATGTCGGTCAGCATTGTCAGCACCCCGATAAACTCACCTTGCCGATTGAGAATCGGGTTTGTGGAGAGGATTGCCCAAAGGTCTTCGCCATTTTTACGGCGAAGCCGAAAGTCAAATTGCTCTCGAATTCCCTGTTTACTTCGCTCAATGTGTTGCTCTGCCTCGATGCGTTCCTCTCGATTGATGAAGTCAAAAACAAAGCGATCGCCCATCTCTTGGACGCTGTAACCCAACATCTCAGCTAACCGCTGATTCGCGTAATCTGTCCGCAAGTTTGGGGTAATCAACCAGATGCCTTCGTGAGCTGTATCAATCAGGCGACGGTAGCTTACTTCTAGTTTTGATAAGCTTGCCTCACTTCGTTGCTTCGCAGCCAGTAATTCTGCATTTAACGAACTAATCAGCAGTGCGACTAAGCTAAATATGACTAGCTGGAGAACGTCCGTCTCACGGCTGATTGCTAGCTGATAGATCGGAGGTACGAAGAAATAGTTGTTAGCTAAAACAGCCACTATCGTAGCCACTATCCCTGGCCCCAGTCCGCCATACCAGGCACTGAACGTCACGGCGGCAAAAAACAACGGTGAAATGGATGTTTTAGTCGGCGGCAATAGCAGAAGCAGCAGCAGCGTTAAGGTGACTGACAAAGCCGCGATACCATAACGTTGCAGTTGAGAGCGCGTGACTTTTAACACTTTTAACATAGGACTGTTAGCTGAGTCCTCAGACTAACTTGATAAAACTGTTTTCACTTTATGACCTTATGATAGATAAATATTTTTGTCTATTTACCTTCTGGATTATTTTTAGCTATTTTAAAAATTCTATTTTTTATTTTTGGAGTCCTTTTAAATAAACGCTGCACAAGCTTGAAACAATTGCCTTGTAAGATGCTAAAAATTCAGATACCCGACTTCTTCAAGAAGTCGGGTATCTCGCTTTGACGACTTATGGAGAAGCGCTCATTGTCAACTTACTAGCCCTGGAAATTGGAAATCGCGGCTAAACAAAATAAGTCCGCGCCAAGCGGACTAACGAAAAATCATAAATTTTAAACCAGAGAAGGCAGGTTTTGTGTGTATAGCTGCGGTTTCAACCACCTAGCCTATCTTAATTTAACTGCGCCTTTCTATAAATGGCACAAAGACGAGACGGTTTAAATATTTTTGCTTTGAACATAAAGTTCGGCGGCACGTTGATGATAATATGATCGTCAGATTCTTTATATGTTTCAAATTCTGCTGGCATTCCTTTGGGAGTTGCAGTGCTGTAAGGAACAGGTTGAAAAAGTAATTCTGTAAACTCAACTGCTTCCCAGTTTGTCTGTTCGGTAATTTGGGTGAGAAAAGCTTCACCTGTTAATAAACTGAACAGAGCTTCTTTCGCTTCTGGCGCAAGCGCAAAACTACTGTCAAAATTCTCGACGATTTTAAGACCCATTTTACAAATACACTCTAATTAATCAACAACGGTCAACGCACAGCTATTGGAAAGCAAAGTAGGTAGACCTAAGATATTTTACATATACATGGAGAGTAGATGGAACGCGATCGCGCGTTGATTCAGCCAAGGGATACCTCTAGACAAACGCCGCGCCCTCTTCGCGTTGGGCGATATTCTGCTTTGGTTCTGGGCATCCCTTAAAATGTTCCCAATCCTTTTCACTCATGGATACTGCCATCGGGCATAATTGCCTGAGTCAGAATGGCTCCGCTCAAGTCAACTTCCAACAAATCGGCTCCTCTGAGATTGGTTCGACTCAAATTAGCTCCATATAGATTCACTCCATTCAAGTTAGCTCCTCCTAAAAAAGCTTCACTTAAATTTGCATAACTAAGGTTCGTCCCACTGAGGTCTGCTTTCCATAAGTTCGCGCCAGTTAAATTGGCTTTACTGAGATCCGAGCGTCTTAAGTCGATTGCAGCCAAATCAGCTTGACTTAGGTTAGCGCCAACTAGGACAATTCCGCTTAGACAAGCAGTTCTTAAATTGGCTCCCATCAAGTTAAATGTAGAAATACATAGCTTGCCTGCCTGCATTGTTACCTTACTAAAGGTTCTTTGTCCGGTTGCGTATCGTTTGAGAAGTTCGTCAGCTTTTTTTTGAACTAACTCTGGCTGTGGATTCGCTGATGAATCAGTTTTCTGAGAGATAACTTCCATGTAATACTCTAGCGATTAAATTGAATATTTTTTATCATCCCCCTTTAGACATAAAAATAAGCATCGGAAATGATAAAGAATCTATAAAAGTTTAGTGAAGTTTGTCATTTTTTTAGAGGTAAAGAAATAATTAAGAATTTAAAATTGTAGTGCAATTTTTTAATATTTAGTCATACAGATGGTTATAAAGAGATGCCTGTAAAATATAGATTAAGTTACGTATTTTTCAGGATAAATCAACAAAAAAATTTTTCGCAATTAAGTAATACTACGCAATATGCAATGCTAATACATTTTGTTTTTTGTTTGCAGTATATAGACTTCTTAACTCCCCAATTTATCGGGAAGCTAGAGAAGAACTGACAAAATTTGGGTAATCGTAGGAACGAAAGACCGTAAAATCAAGGCATGATCTATCAACGCCCTCGCCCCGAAATACCCGATTGCACTTGGAGTCGTCCCATTGGTCTCGGCTGGGACAAACCCCACACGGTTCGCTACCCTAGTAATCTCGACGATGGCCCTTGGCACGGGATGCCCTTGGGTGGCTTTGGAGCCGGATGCATCGGTCGTTCTTCGCGTGGCGACTTTAACTTGTGGCATTTGGATGGCGGAGAACACGTCTTCCGGAGCCTGCCTGCTTGTCAGTTCAGCGTCTTCGAGCAGCCAGAAGACTCCCCCGCGCAAGCTTATGCGCTTTGTACAGAACCGCCTGAGGATGGGACTTTATCCCGGTGGTTATGGTATCCGAGCGAATCAAAAATTAAAAATGAACAATTAAACGAGGAATCAAACTCAGCAGGCAGCACTGGAACCTATCATGCGCTGTATCCCCGCAGCTGGTTTGTTTATGAAGGGGTTTTTCAGTCTCAGTTGACGTGCGAGCAATTCTCCCCCATTTGGGCGGGTAACTATCAAGAAAGCTCTTACCCAACAGCAATCTTTCACTGGACTGCCCACAATCCTACGGATAAGCCGATCACGATTAGCATCATGCTGACGTGGCAGAATGTCGTAGGTTGGTTTACGAATGCAATTCAATCTCCAGAAGTGCGGGTGCGGGATGATGGCAGTCCGGTTTACGAGTACCAGCCGCGCTGGGGGGATAGTACCGGAAATTTAAATCAGTGGATTGTGGACTTCCACCGAGTGGGGTGTCTGCTAGATCGGGTGAGGCTACACGATGAAGTCGGAGAGGGAGAAGGACAGTGGGCGATCGCAACTGTCACGAATCCTAGTTTAGAAGTCTTCTATCACGGTCGTTGGAACCCGATCGGGGATGGCTCAGATATTTGGGATTTATTCGCTTGTAATGGCTCGTTGCCAGATCGAGAAGATGAAACTCCGGCAGCACCGGGAGAACAAATCGGTTGCGCGATCGCTGTCCGGTTTACTCTAAAACCTGGGAGAACTCGCCAAATTCCCTTCATCGTCTGCTGGGATTTTCCAGTGATGGACTTCTCACGGAGTACCCAGCAACCAAATCTGGGCACTCAATACTACCGCCGCTACACCGATTTCTTTGGTCGAAACGGCAAAAATGCCTGGTCGATGGTTCGCACCGCTCTCAAGCAAGATGATATGTGGAAGGATGCGATCCGAGAATGGCAACAGCCGATTTTGCAGCGTCAAGACTTGCCCAATTGGTTTAAAATGGCGCTGTTTAATGAGCTGTACTTACTTTGCGACGGCGGCACCCTCTGGACTGCGGCTTCGGAAGATGACCCTGTGGGGCAATTTGGCGTCCTAGAGTGCTTGGATTATCGCTGGTACGAAAGCTTAGATGTGCGACTTTACGGCTCATTTGCTTTGATGATGCTCTGGCCTAAACTGGACAAAGCGGTGCTAGAAGCTTATGCACGGGCGATTTCCACCCACGACGAGACGCCCCGAATTATCGGCTATAACCAAGCCTCAGCCATTCGCAAAGCCGCCGATGCGACGCCCCACGATTTGGGTGCCCCCAACGAGCATCCGTGGGAGAAAACGAACTACACCAGCTATCAAGATTGCAACCTGTGGAAAGATTTACCCTGCGACTTTGTGTTGCAGGTTTATCGAGATTTTGTCCTAACGGGTTCCACAGATATCGAATTTTTGCGCGAGTGTTGGGTGCCGATTGTGAAGACGCTTGCTTATGTCAAGCAATTTGATATCGATGGGGATGGGATTCCCGAAAATTCGGGTGCGCCCGATCAAACGTTTGATGATTGGAAGTTGCAGGGGGTTAGCGCCTACTGCGGCGGCTTGTGGATTGCGGCACTAGAGGCAGCGATCGCCATTGGTGAAATATTACACAAGTCTGAGTTTAATTCCGAAGAAAATTCCCCTGATTACCAATTACCGATTACCGAGTACCAAACCTGGCTAAAACAATCTCGGCAGGTGTATCAAGAAAAACTCTGGAACGGTCAATACTACCGGCTCGATAGCGAAAGCGGCTCTGATATCGTGATGGCAGATCAGCTATGCGGTCAGTTCTACGCTCGTTTATTAAAATTACCCGATCTCGTGCCGCTTGAGCGTGCCGAATCTGCCTTAAAAACTGTCTATAATTCTTGTTTTTTGAATTTCAATCGGCACCTCCCGTCCTCCCAGCCTGAAACCTTTATCGGTGCCGTTAATGGCGTCAAACCCGACGGTACACCAGCAAACCCCGACGCGACTCATCCCCTGGAAGTTTGGACTGGTATTAACTTTGGGCTAGCAGCATTCATGATCCAGATGGGAATGAAAGAGGAAGCCTTCCAAATGACGGAAGCTGTGGTGCAGCAAATTTATGAGAATGGGTTGCAATTCCGAACCCCGGAAGCGATTACTGCTGCCGGTACTTTCCGCGCCAGTCATTACCTGCGAGCAATGGCAATTTGGGCAATCTACGGCATGATAACGCACTTTTAACGGCAGTATCCCGATATTTTGTTATCCGAATTTCCCTTGGGGATGCTACACATTTGATTCCCCCCAACTTTACCCTCAATTGGGGGGCAAAGAGAAGCTTACGGTAATGTTAAATGGGATCGTTTTCCCCGATTAGCCAACAGCATCCTCTAAGGCGAAAGTGAAATTATCCCCCTTCCCTGGTAGGGGGATTGGGGGTTAAGTTTGTCTGATTCAAGAAGGATTGAGCAGCATCCCCGTTTGTGAAATATATCAGATTGATAGAATTTGCTGCTACACTAACGAATTTGAATATCAATTGCGAAAGAAAGTGCGGAATTTACGGAGATAAGAATGTTTATTGTAAAGTTACGATGAACAACTCGAACGATTCCATAAAGCTTCCATCATTTTTTTGTAAAGATTCTGTAAAGTTGTATGGAAGCTATGAGATTCGTTAGCGCCTCGGTTGACAAATCCTCTGTAAATTCACTAAGACATATACATTGTTAACGGTTAAACAGCCTTAACTTCCCTTTAATGCTTTTTTTACAAAAACCTAAAGTTAAAAACTTTAGGCTGTTGATGATTTTCGGAAAATTTATCGAAAAGATGCTTTCTGGCTAAGGATTCTAGCGGTTACTACTGCGATACCTACCGGAAACGCATATTGAGCCAATCACAAACCTTGAAAGCTAAGAGGCTCACTGATGAATCGGATGCTGGTACAGGGTCATCCTCCGCTTCAGGACATACAAAACGCTTACTCTAGCCTTCCCGATATCCTCAATCTCTTGAGGCTGTCCCAATCAGATACGAGCTTTGCTTCCGACTTGAATCAAGCATTTGAACTTTGCGATTTTCAACTGGGCGATCGCCTTGTCAACTATAGTGCCGCCACTGCCTCAGGAAATTCAGTTCGTGATGAACAAAATGAGGGGGATTTTTACCTAGTTTGTGAAGGTCGGGTGCGGCTACTAGCCTTAGACGCAGCACAGGGTAAGGAAGTTCCCGCTCTGGTGGTGGAATCGGGAGAAAGTTTTGGGGCAGAAAAGGTATTTGGCAATCATTGCGAGCTGACGAGCGCGATCGCTGCCAGTGCCGGAATTGTGGCTCGGATTTCAATTGCAGACCTTCAGCCTTGGTTAGAGCGGCTCCCGAATCTGCAAGACTACCTGCAACAGCAGGCAATTTGGCGGCAATGTCTGATTTTCTTCAAAACCTCTACAGACTGGCGGCGCTTGAGCAGCCATACGCTACGACAACTGTTGCCCTACCTAGTAGAAACGCGGATCGAAGCGGGAGCATCTTTGATTGAATCCACACCCTCCGAGGCGGGTCGCTTTTGGTTATGCAGAGGTCAAATTGAAAGCCGACAAGACGCAGATATACCCCCCGCTATCGGACAAAGTTGGGGGTATCCTCATCCCACACCGAGCAGTTGGATTGCCCAGACCGATTTAGTCGTTTATCAGTTGCCTGAGCAACACTTTGAGGCAGCACGAGCAATTGCGCCAATAGCAGTAACTTTCTCAGAGCAGTCAGAAGCAGTTGCCGAGCGATCGCTTGAAAACGGGCACCGTGAATCTACGGAGAAAGGGAAATTGCGGCATCAGCCAAAGAACCTGTCTCCACCAGCGTCTTGGAATGGCAATCGACCGCCACAAATTCAGTCAGAAGTACAGGCAAATATCCAGCCCCCTAAATCGCCTCCGATTGCTTTTCCCAAACCCGTCAAGCGTCCGGGTCGATGGTTTTGGCAACGCTATCCCTTAATTGAGCAGCAAAGCTCTTCTGACTGCGGTGCCGCCTGCTTGGCAATGATAGGGCAATATTGGGGGAAACGATTTAGCATCACTTCCTTACGGAATCTCGCTGGCGTGGGGCGTGCCGGTGCCTCCCTGAAGAACTTAGGCGCAGCGGCAGAAAAGGTCGGATTTCACGCCCAACCCGTGCGGGCAAGTTTAAATCGCCTAGTCGAGGGGAAAAACCCCTGGATTGCTCACTGGCAGGGCGATCACTATGTGGTGGTTTACCGAGTCAAGGGCGATCGCATCTTGATTGCCGATCCTGCTGTTGGTAGGCGATCGCTTTCTGCGGCGGAATTTCTGGCGAGTTGGACGGGATACGCCCTGCTGCTCGATCCGACGCCAGCATTGCACGCCGCCCCAACGGAAAAAAATTCTCTCAATCGCTTTTGGGGTTTGCTTTGGCCTTATCGTTCCGCGATCGGACAAATTATCCTGGCGTCTCTGCTGATCCAGATTTTTGGTCTGATTACCCCCCTGTTTACCCAGATAATTCTCGACCGGGTGGTTGTTCACAAAAGCGCGATCGCCCTGCACGTTTTCAGCCTTGGTCTGCTACTATTTGGCGTTTGGCGCGTCTGCGTCACGGGAATTCGACAATACCTGCTGGATTATTTTGGCAACCGATTAGACCTCACCCTGATCGGCGGCTTTATCAGCCACACCTTAACCTTACCCCTCGCCTTTTTTGAATCGCGCCATGTCGGGGACATTATCACGCGCGTTCAGGAAAACCAGAAAATCCAGATGTTTCTAACTCGCCAAGCGGTCACAGCTTGGTTAGACGCCTCAATGGCAATCGTCTATTTGGGGCTAATGTTTTATTACAACTGGCGTCTCACCTTAGTAGTGGTAGCCCTAATTCCCCCGATTGTTATTTTGACCGTTGTGGCGAGTCCATTTCTCAGAGGAGTATCGCGGAAAATTTTTAACGAAGAGGCGGGACAAAATTCCTCACTCGTAGAAATGATGACCGGCATCGCCACGGTGAAAGCGGCAGCAGCAGAACGACAGTTGCGCTGGCGTTGGGAAGACCGCTTAACCAGCACCCTAAATGCCCAATTTCAGGGTCAAAAACTGGCAAACGGCTTGCAAGTTACCGGCGGCTTAATTAATACCTTGGGTACTACAGCATTGCTTTGGTACGGGGCAACGCTGGTAATTCAGGATCGGCTCACGATCGGTCAGTTTGTGGCGTTCAATATGATGATTGGCAGTGTCATCAATCCGGTGCTGCAACTGGTGAACCTGTGGGATGAACTGCAAGAAGTCATGGTATCTGTGGAACGGCTGAATGACGTCTTTTCAGCGCAACCTGAAGAAAGTCCTCAAAAACCTTTGCTAGTTCTACCTCGGTTGCGCGGCGAGGTGAAATTGGAGAATGTTACCTTCCGCTACTCTCCAGATCAAGAGCGCAATACGCTTCAGAATCTATCTTTTGAAGTGACATCTGGGCAAACGGTGGCAATTGTAGGGCGCAGCGGTTCTGGAAAGAGTACGTTGGTCAATTTGCTCCAGGGTTTATATCAGCCAACTAGCGGTCGAATTTGTGTCGATGGTCACGATACCCGCCATGTTTCTCCCTCCTCCTTGCGGAGTCAGTTGGGGGTGGTACCGCAGGAGTGTTTTTTGTTTTCCGGAACCATTTTAGAAAACATTACGCTCTACTCGGATGACTTTACCTTAGAGCAAGTTGTTGAAGTGGCAAAACTTGCAGAAGCTCATGCTTTTATTCAAGATATGCCGTTGGGATATCACACAAAAGTGGGAGAACGAGGTGCAAATCTCTCTGGCGGACAGAGACAACGAATTGCGATCGCTCGAGCGCTTTTGGGAAATCCTCAAATTATGATTTTAGATGAAGCTACCAGCTCTCTAGATACTGACTCCGAGCGGCGATTCCAGCAAAATTTAGCTCGAATTAGCCGAAATCGCACAATTTTTATCATTGCCCACCGACTCTCAACGGTTCGACACGCTGACTGCATCCTGGTCTTAGAGCGAGGCATTCTAATTGAGCGCGGTACTCATGATGAACTGATTTCGCTTCAAGGTCTTTATTACCATCTAGCGCAGCAACAACTGGATCTTTAACTCCAAATGTTCTAAACCGAGCCAACTTGTATGAATTATTACAGTTTTACTTGAAATTGGTTTCATCCGTTGGCAGGAATGTGGAGCAAATTACAACCGTTACGATGTTAAAGATTCTTGTTCTGCCAAATTCCTCTTCCACGACCATTTGTTCAGTAGTATTGCAATCATCAATTCCAGTCCTCGGTGAATTGGCAGCTAATTCAGAAAATTTGGCAAAAAATATGCCAATTTGGCAGACTTTCCAAGCAGCAGAAATTAGGATAAAAAGGGAGTTCCTGTGGAAAAATTGGTAACGATGAAAAGCCAAACCAAAATGTTGCTGAAACCGGCTAAAAATGGCACCGCTCGTTAAATCCAAGCAACGAGAGCCATCCTCAATCTCAAACTTTGAACTTGCTCATTCTGGGCCACAGCCATGCAAAAACCAATCAGATCGATTTCTGCATCAACGGCCTCAAACCTACCCTTAACTCCACCCGTTGAGCCTTTTGGCTCAGGCTATACAGGTAGCAACCAGAATTCATTCGATAGCCAGGGGATATTATCCCGTACTCCGACTCAAGGCGAGTCGGTTACTCATCCTGGCAAGATTCAGCGTCAGTGCGATCGCTCTTTTGCTGAGATTTATGGGGGTGCGACTGGCTCTATCGAAATGAGCGTACAGCCCACCTCGACTGAAACAGCTAGCAATTCTCAAGTTCATTTCGCGTCTGCCACTTCTCCAGAGACTCGAACCAACCAATGGTCTACCTCGTTGCAGACGGTGCTTGACCAGCCACCTTCCACGCTTCCTCGCCAGCTGATATTGGGCGGAATGGCTTTCTGTCTGGCTTTTGGGGCTTGGGCTACCTTTGGGCAAATTGACGAAGTGGGTCACGCTCAAGGACGGTTAATGCCCAAAGGAGCCGTCTACAAGATTGACCCAGTGGAAATGGGGAAGGTTGCCAACATTGCCGTCAAAGAAGGTCAAGCGGTAAAAGCCGGTCAAGTGTTAGTGGAACTGGATACCCAAATTGCGGCGGGTGAAGTAGAGCGTTTGCAGCAAATGCTGGCAACGAATCAAATGCAACTTATTCAGAAACAAGCGCTTCTAGAGAAAACGCATCTGGAAGTGAAAACCCAGACAGCGATCGCTTCTTCAGACACTCAAGCAGCTTTTGCTGCGATCTCCGAAGTCAATGCCAAAGGATCTGCTACCCGCGAACAAATCGCTCAACTTCAAACGGCAAAGACGGCGAATCAAGAAAGACTCGAAACACTAAAACCCCTGTCGGCGACGACGGCAGAACTGCACAAGAAACTAAAAGCTGATGTAGCGGCGGCGGTAGAGGAAGTCGAGAGGGTAAAACCGCTGGTCAAAGAGGGGGCGATCTCCAAGAAATATTTGCTGGATGCCGAGCAAATGATGCGCGATCGCCAAAGTGCCATCACCAAAACTCAACTAGAAGAAGACACAACTCTTAAAGACCGACTGTTTGAGGCCCAGCAAGCTCTGCGAGATGGCGATCGCGCGATCGCTTCAAGTCAAGGCGATTTAAAGCAGACGCTCGCACAAGCACAGCAACTCCACGCAGAACTCGCTCAAAAACAAGCTCAAGAGCGCAAAACTCAGATAGAAACACAGCAGCAAATTCAGGAATTAGAAGTTGAAATGACTCAGCTTAAAGCCCAAATTGCTGAAACTCAAAATCTGCTGAACGCTGCTAAAGCAAAGCTCAAACAACGGTTTCTGACTGCTTCCGTTGATGGCGTCGTGTCGTCTCTGAAAGTCCGCAACGTTGGCGAAGTGGTTCAACCCAGCCAAACTGTTGCCGAAATCGCTCCCCACAAAGCACCCATGATTCTCGTAGCCAGTTTACCCAATCAAGAAGCGGGCTTTGTAAAAACGGGAATGCCAGTAAAAATCAAATTCGACGCTTACCCCTATCAAGAGTACGGTATCGTTTCCGGGAAGATACAATCCGTCTCTCCCGATGCGAAACCCGATGAGCGACTGGGAGAAGTCTATCGAATTGAAGTAGCGCTGGATCGTAACTATATCAATGCAGATCGTCAAAACATCAAATTTAAAGCCGGTCAGACCGCCTCTGCGGAGATTATCATCCGCCGACGCCGGATTGCCGACATTCTGTTAGATCCCATCCGCCAGATGCAAAAAGGCGGCATCAGTTTGTAAAACCAAATTTATCCAAGGGCAATTGTTATGGCTTATCACATTCCCTGTTCTAATCCTAAACTTGACAAAACCATGAATTCCGAACAGTTTAATCAAGTTGTTGAAGCCATCATGGAAGGAAAGTATTCTTGGGCTTGCGTTTTACTATTGCGGTTTGCTGGTTACAATCCCCTACACTACATCCCCTACCGAACCTACAACCGATTGCTCAAAGAAAACTGCCAAGTTGGCAGACACACCAACTGTAAAACAGATACTTTAAATACAGATAATCAAAGGGCTGCAATCGGGTCAGAGAGCCTAGAGTCACACAAGTGTTTAAGCACAATTAAAGACCTTGGTTATCTAGAAGCGATCGCTGAGCCACAAGTACGGGGAAGCGGGGGTCATTTTGACCCCTGGTTAGTCATAAAAACTCAAAAAATAAACTCAATTTTTCGAGAATTAAAATAACAAAAAAATCTGCTCTTCAAGATTGAAGTTGATTTTTTGACCAGTCGTAAAAATCCTGCCGCGTTCATCTTTACTAAAGAATGGGGCAGGTTTTTCTTTTACAATTGCCAAAAAACTGCTCTCGCACTATTTTTTAAATCATCGAGAAAAAATGCCAAAATGGCAACACGACCTTAACCATACTGTTTATATTGTTTATATCAACCAAACAAGGTTGTTTCAGGAAAAAACTGAATTGCAAAGGAAACATTCAATGATTATTTCTGACCTAAGCCATTTGGAAGTTGCCGACCAATCTCCCAGCCTTGTTGGTGCTGGCTATAGCTACTCCAGCTACAGCAAATATAAGAGCAATTCCAGCTATCTCAATCAATACGCTTCTTCCAAAGCAACGGCTAAATCAGTATTTGGTCCAGCAACAGCCGTAGCAATTTCTACAAATGTAGCCACCGTTACCCAACTAAATTTTTAAACGAGGCGGTTGCTGTTAAATAATGCTCTAAATATTGAGCATTTATCAGGGTAAACCTCTCTGGAAGTCTATCGACAATAGGCTTTCTAACTCGGTTACTCAAAAAGTAAACCAAATTCTCAATCTGGAAAGGAGACATCGAATGATTATTTCTGACCTGAGCCATTTGGAAGCTGCGAAGCAATCTCCCAGTGTTGTTGGTGGTTGGTATAGCTATAGCTATAGCAATTATAAGAGCAATTCCAGCTATGTCGATCAATACGCTTCTTCCAAAGCAACGGCTAAATCATTTTTAAGTTCAGCAACTGCGGTAGCAATCTCTACCAATGACGCCAGCGTTTACCAAATTAATTGATGAAAGGTGACTGCTGCTCTAAACTTTGAGCTTTTTCAGTAGTAAACCTTGGGGAAACTTATCCCCAGAATTGGCTTTTCAACCAGATTTCTGCAAAAAATAAACCCATTTTGAAAAGGAGACATCCCATGATTATTTCTGACCTGAGCCATTTAGAAGTTGCCGAACAATCTCCCAGCGTTGTTGGTGCTGGCTATAGCTACTACAGCACATCTAAGAGCAACTACAGCTATCTCAGTCAATACGCTTCTTCCAAAGCGACGGCTAAATCATTCTTCGGTCCAGCAACTGCCGTAGCAATTTCTTCCAATTCAGCCAACGTTTACCAAAGTAACTAATTAACGATGGCTATTGCTTATAGCCATTGAGCAAATTTAAGTCTGAGAACTGCTGAAAGCCAATTTTAAGTAAATAAAAAGGCTTTCAGCGGCCTTTTTGTTAGCAGGAGGACTCCCATGACTGGATTAACAATCAATGATTTAAATTTTTTTGATTCGGGAATTTCGGACTCAAGTGGGGTGACAGGTGGCTCAAGCAAGATTACCTTACACGACTTTTTGAAAGATATCAGCATCCCGATTGATTATATCGATGTCAAAGACACGGACTACTTTAGTTATTCGACTAGCAGTAGCAAGGGAACAAAAAATAGCCTGAAGGCCACAGCTAGTGCTTTTGGGAGCAAGGGTAATATGTCTGTTTCAACATGGACTTCCGGTGGCTATTAATCTAGATTTGGCAGATAACAGTTCAAGATTTACCCTACCTTGGACTGTTTATCAATCCTTCTGTGACTGTAAAAACTGAAGATAATTATGCCTTAGTTTGCCTTGCTGACTTTATTTAAGTTGTTGATCTAAGGACATATAAACAATATGATTAAATCATCTCAATGCGTTTTGTATCTTGGTCTAGCTGGAAGCTTGATCGTATCTGTTGCTCTACCTTCCCAAGCTAACCCTCCGGGTGGCAAAGATTTCACCAGCGCTTTAAGCGTCATTAGTTCATTTTCCTCTGGAGGTGGTTCTAGTAGTGTCACCGCTACCAGTAGTGCAACAGCAACCTCGTCTGGTGATAGCGGTTTCAGCAGCAGTCAAAGTACCTCTAGCGCATTCTCATCTTCAGCGGGTTCTGGCAGTAGTAGTAGTGCGACAGCGACATCTCCTACAGGAACTCCCAGTAGCCAAAGTGCGACAGTCTTTACTCCTAGCGCAACATCCAGTAGCGCTAGCGCCACAGCTGCCGCATCTACAACTTCTCCTAATATTACGAGCGTCACAGTTGCCGCACCCGCAACCTCTACCAATCCCACTAGCGTCACCGTTCCTACACCTGCAACCTCTGCCAATCCCAATAGCGCTAATATCACTAGCGCTAAAGTTAATGCGCCAGCAACAATCATCCCTAATGCTGCTGGAATCTCAACCACCTTGCCAGTGGCAACCTTCTCTAACCCTAACGTCCCAGGCACTTCCCGCTCATCAACCGTTGCCGCAACCTACATTAGCAACTTCTCTTTGCTATCATCTCTTCCACACAAGAGTGAGATTATTGAACAACGTAAAGACCTTTCTGTTGAAAATAATAGTAGCAACAATGAAGGAGCTTCCTATAGCCTTGTAGGGCTAGGTAGCCGAGTTTTTCCAGGCCTTGGTCTGAGGCTAGTTACTGATTAAGTCTAACTGAGTGGAGTCATAACAATGATATGACCGATCTTTCAGGGGCATCTATTCATCCGAATGAAGTGGTTAATTTCCTGAAAAAAAATTTTCAGTTGAAGGATGTCCATCGAAAAATTTTATATCAAAGAATCATCGAAAAAGCGGCTCAGGAAAGAAACCTAACAGTCACCGCAGAAGAAATTCAGGCTGACGCGGATAGGCTGCGTTATGAGAAGCGTTTGGAGAAAGCCGCAGACACGCTAGCATGGCTGTCAGACCAGATGATTACTGTGGATGACTGGGAGACAGGAATTAACGATCGCATTCTGGCTTGCAAGTTAGCTAATTCTCTATTCTCTAAAGAAGTCGAGAAGTTCTTTGCGGAAAATCGGCTTGATTTTGACCAAGTTTTACTCTACCAAATTATTGTGCCTTACGAAAAGGTCGCTCAAGAACTTTTCTATCAAATTGAAGAAGAGGAGATCGATTTTCATCAAGCCGCTCATCTTTACGATTGTGATGAAAGGCGCAGACATCATTGTGGATTGGAAGGCAAGCTTTTCCGCTGGAACTTAAAGCCAGATATTGCCGCCCTTATATTTAGTGCCCAAATCGGAGAAGTAATTGGTCCCATCCAAACCGAGCAAGGTTATCATCTCTTAATGGTTGAAGAGTTCATTCCTGCGGAATTAACCCCTGAAAGGTATCAAGAAATCCTTGATAGACTCTTTGAAGAGTGGTTAATCAGTGAGTTAAATTGTATGGTTCATAACCAAATGGTTTAAACAAGCCACCAATTTTGGGTGAATTTAAAATTCAATGTTAACTCTTGCTTTTAATTCAGTATTCAGAATGGAGGATATCAATCGTGATCCGTTCTAAAGTCTTAATTCAGCGAATCGTCTCATCTGATGGAAAAAGCGTTGCAGAAGCCAAGAGCGTAGTCATTACGTCGGATGATAGTGAGAATACAATTAGTCAATGCGTCACGGTTGAAGTCTGTTCCGGCAATCGTTGTAGCAGTCGCTCAACATCTAGCGTGACTTCTAAATAGACACCTGCCTGAAAAGTGGGGTGGGATATAATCTTACTGCATCCAAACGAGAATTGTTATATCCCTAGCGATTACAGATCGCCCTTTCTACAAGCATTAGGATGTTCCTATTAGGGACTTCTAGAAAAAATAATCTCTATGCCATTGTAGGGGCACGGCATTGCCGTGCCCCTACAGCAACTATTCCCTACTAAGAGGCTGAAAAATGAAGGCTACGTAGGCAGGCTTCGTTCGCGTAGCTACGACTTTAGTCGCCTGACGTTTTTACTTTGACTTCACTGCAACAGCTTTCTTTCTGGCTTCATATCCAACGCCCATTAAGCAGAATAAGAGTAAAGCTAAGGTACTCGAAAACTCTGGGGTTTCAGCAATTGCCTTACTTGCTTTCACTTTATTTGTCTTAGTTTCTACTAAGGTTAGATAAGTTAAGCTATCGAATTTACGCGAAAACTTACCTTGAATAAAAGCTTCAGCAGTTTCTTCGTTGCCTCCAAAAGAAGTCTCTAAAAAAACTTTATTTGGCTTAACGGTTACGTTGGCGCTCTTCTCATAAGCAAGAAAATCATCAGGTTCTAATGTCTTTATTTTTCCGGCTAAGCTAAAAAAGTCTAAAGGAATCCAAGTCTTCGTATCTTTATTATTCTGGGTGTTATATAACTGAAAATTTATCTCTCCAGACGCACTAGCATATTCAAATTCTGGTTCGTCAATAGAGGTTTTAAGACCTAAAAAAGCTGCAAAATCGAAAGAGAAAGTTTGACCTGCATTTACTAGAAAGTTATAGCCAATCACTCCAGCTACGCTTTTCACCTGTCCAAAATAGCTCTTACCTTCGCCCTCAATTTTACTTAAAGAGAAATTGAAAGCGGAGGTTTTTTTAGGAGAGGGATCGGCTGTAAATTCTGCAAAGGCATCAGCATCGGCAGTCACCTCACTACTGCTTGTAAATATCTCAGTAAAAGCCTCAGTAAAAGCCTCTACCTCAACAGGTGAGTGGCTAAATTTATTCAGTTCTACTGTCGCTTCAGATTTGGCTAGAGTTGCAGCCCAACCAGGCGCAGCAACGAACGCAGAGCTAGCCATCAAAGGCGTTGCGAACAGCAAGAAGCGTAAGCTGGGACGTTGTTTGGTTATCATAAAAACCTTATTTCCTTATGTCACTAAAATTTTGGGCATGAGAATTTTGACCTGCTGAAAGTTGCAGATCGAAGCGATGAACTAACAAAGGAACAATTTCACCTAGACTGTTTTCAATAACAATAAACAGTCTGTTTGTTAAATGGATGTCTCCATTTAACAAGCCTTTGGGTTACGCTGAAAAGACTGATGAGAAAAGTTTCTATTGCACTTTAGCAAAGAAATACTTAAGGACTTTCACGTAAGTATCATAATCCCAATTCTCTAAAATTAGAGTAAAGCTCCAGTAAATATACTGAAATACTTTTTAAAGATTTGATGAAGTAGGAATGGTCATTCGGATGCTGAACAAAATGAAAAAATTGCCGTTCTATCTATTGGTTCTACAAGGAGTGTTGTTCGGGATAGAGCTACAAGTAGCAGCGCAGGCGCTGGTGCCTCTAAAAGCGGTGGAAAGGTTGGGCGGTCGCCAACAGATGCGATCGCTTGAGGCTGCTGTTACCAAGAAGCAGCTATCTGGAAGCCAGAAGTCAGACCGTTTTACTAATAAATTGCAACAGATTCCTCTCGATCGGGGAAGCGCAAATAAGTTGCCTCAAAAAAGTGAAGAGGGGTCAGCACTCGAAATTCCTACCTCTGTCACGTCTCCGTATTCTCACGTATGGGTCATCAAAGACAGCCAAAATCAGCCAGAGCAACAGCCTTTTGCGTGGATGGTCAAAGATACTAAAAAACAGTATGAAGATGGCAGTACGGTGCCGCTACAACCGATATTGGGGCTGCTGAAAGATACCAACCAGGCAGCGCTTCAGATGGCAGACGCGGGTGACGCGGGTAAAGCTACTAAAAAGTCTGGCTTTGATGAAATCGTTAAAAATACGGAGAAGGTGGAAGGGTTGTTTACCCTCTACCGCAACAAGAAGACGGGCAAAATTTATTTAGAAATCAAGCCCGAACAGCTCAATAAAAACTTCCTCGGCACCGTGACGATGGAATCGGGGATTGGAGAACGCGGGATTTATAGCGGAGTTCCCCTAAATGATTTCCTGTTTTATTTTCGTCGGGTGAACGACAACTTACACTTTGTGGTTCGCAATGTTAACTTTCGCACGCGCTCTGGGGAGCCGCAAGAGCGATCGCTCAACCGGGCATTTAGCGACTCTGTCCTCTACTCGCTGGACATCAAAGCGACTCATCCGCAACGCAAAACTCTGCTTATCGATATGGGAGAGTTACTCCTCACCGATTTGCCTGGGTTAACCTCAATGTTAAAAACGTTTTTAAATACTTCCTACCGCCTCGACAGCAACAAGTCGTATTTCGACACCGCCAAAGCCTTCCCCTTCAATATCGAAATTTCCTCGGTTTATGGTTTCTCATCAACGAGTAGCGAGGACGCAAATTTAGCGACTTTGCCCGATAGCAGGGCACTCAGCCTCAAAGTACATTACAGTTTATCCGAGCTACCGGAAAACAACGGTTATATTCCGCGTCTCGCTGACGACCGAATTGGCTACTTTATCACCGCCTACAAGGACTTCTCCAACGACAACCGCAGAGAACCTTTCGTTCGTTATATTCATCGTTGGCACTTGGAAAAGCAAGATCCGAAAGCATCTCTGTCGCCACCCAAGAAACCAATTGTCTTCTGGATTGAGAATTCTGTTCCGGTTGAGTACCGCGACGCCATCCGCGAAGGCGTTCTGATGTGGAACAAAGCTTTTGAGAAGGCGGGATTTAAGGACGCGATTGAAGTGCGGCAAATGCCGGATAATGCCACTTGGAGTCCCGCTGATGTCCGCTACAACACGATTCGCTGGATCAATTCTTTGGATGGATATTCTGCCAGAGGACCATCGCGTGTCAATCCGCTGACTGGCGAAATCTTAGACGCCGACATCATTGTAGATGCCAACATGGTGCAATCGATTAAGCAGCGATATCGCACCCTTATCGAGTCAAGCCAGCCATCGGGAACCGGGTTATTTTCCCAAATTGCGGACAATCCCAATCTCTGCAACGGATTGGAGAGAGGAAAAGCAGAGGGAAATCCTGAATCATCTACCCCCGATTTTTCACAACTCCTGCAAGACCACGATCTCTGCTATGGCATGGAAGCGGCTACTCAATCGGCGATGGGAGCGATCGCATTATCGCTGGTTCACAATGTCTTGCCTAGCAGCAACGAAATGAAAGAATTTGTGCATCAGTATATCCGCCACCTGATTTCCCACGAAATTGGACATACTTTAGGGTTGCGGCACAACTTCCACGGTAGCACTCTGCTAAAGCCGGAAGAATTGAACAACACCGACATCACGCGCATCAAAGGAATGGCGAGTTCGGTGATGGACTACGTTCCTGTCAACTTGGCACCCCAAGGCGTGAAGCAAGGAGACTATTATCCAGCCGTTGTTGGCCCTTACGACAAATGGGCGATTGAGTACGGTTATAAACCGAGTGGGGCAACGAATTTTGTGGCTGAAAAGCGATTTTTAGAGCAAATTGCCTCCAAATCACCCCAGCCAGAATACGCCTATGCGACGGATGAAGACATCTTGGATCTCGATCCGGGTGCCAGCCTTTGGGATTTGAGTGGCGATGTGCTGCGCTACTCACAGTCGCAGATGGACAACGCCCGGATGATGTGGGGGCGTTTAGATAAGCGTTACCCGTTGCGGGGAGATAGCTATGAAGAAATGCGCGTGTTGTTTAACACGATACTAAGTTACTACTTCAGTAACGCTAATTTGATGAGTCAATACATTGGTGGGCAGTCATTTAGCCGCAACCATGCCGGAGATCCCAACGGGCGTTTGCCGTTTGAACCCGTGCCGCTAGAAAAACAGCGCGATGCATTGACAAAGCTTGAAAAATATGTGTTTGCGGCAGACGCTTTTGATTTTCCGCCGGAATTACTCAATCAGTTAGCACCGTCGCGCTGGAGACACTGGGGAAATCCGATCCCGATTTTCCGACTGGATTATCCGATTCATGAAAACCTGCTGTTGCAACAACGTCGCGTATTGCGATCGCTTTTATCAGAAGATCGCCTAAATCGTCTGCGCGACATTGAACTGAAAACGAAACCAGGAGAAGCGCTGACGCTACCGGAACTCTTTGACACCTTGCAAAATAGCATTTGGACAGAGGTGCAGCAATCCGATCGCAAACCCGCGAATATTTCCAGCCTCCGCCGTTCCTTGCAACGCGAACATCTGGAAATAATGCTAGGAATGGTGTTGCGGACTGAATCGGTACCGGAAGATGCCCGAACCCTAGCATGGTACGAACTGCAACAACTGCGGAAATCGCTGGATAGTGCATCGAAGCAGAAGAACCTCGACACCTACACCAAAGCGCACCTTCTGGAAACACGCGATCGCATTAACAAAGCCTTAAACGCCCAGTTGGAATCGAAGTGAATCCACCATCAACAATAAATGGTGCAACTTGAAAGGGTTGGAGGAGAGGTTAAATCTAGGGGAAACAGCCATCCGCGACTAAATATAAACTTTTTTGGTTTTTTGGCTGGCGCATAGTATTTTTAGACTCCAAAGCGGGAATCTTAAACAGGGAGCCGCTGATGCATTCAAAGATGGCGTTGCAAACGACGTTCAACTTTAGCGTGCAATATAGCTCTCTAGGTTTTATTAAAGAGACCAAGGATTTATGTGCTGTCTTTAGTCCCGCTTAGATGGTGTTTATAAAGCACCAACTCCATCATTTTTTTAACTTGAATCAGTAATCGTCAATCAGTTTAAAGACAAAATGAAAAAATCGCCATTCTATGTGTGTTGTCTTCTGGGATTATTATTCGCAAATGTTTCTTCAGTTAAAGCAGCCATTACGAACGCCCAGAAGCCAGTCGGACATTCTCAGGTTTTAGCTAAAGATACAAATATAGAAAATTCAAATTTTCAATCTTTCGAGGATACCGTTAAAAATACTCAAAAATTGGAAGGATTGTTTACCCTCTACCGAAACAAACAAACCGGCACAATATATCTAGAAATTAAACCAGAACAGCTCAATAAAAACTACCTTGCCACCATTACCTTAGAATCGGGGATTGGCGAACGCGGTCTTTACAGCGGAATGCCGCTGCAAGATATGCTTTTCTACTTTCGTCGAGTCAACAACAATTTGCATTTTGCCGTCCGCAACGTGAACTTCCGCACCAGTCCCGGCAATCCAGAACAGCGATCGCTAGAACGAGCCTTTTCTGACTCCGTTCTCAGTTCCCTGAAAATTATCAGCATTCATCCGCAACGCCAAACCATTCTCGTCGATCTGGGGAACCTGCTACTCAGCGATTTACCTGGATTAAGTTCGTATTTAAAAACTGCTTTGGAAGCTTCATACCAGCTAGAAGAAGACAAAACCTACTTCGGTGCTGCCAAAGCTTTCCCCCTGAACATGGAAATTGAGTCGATTTACGGCTTCTCTAACCCTAGTGGAGATGACGGGGCGTATTTGCCGACGTTGCCTGACAGCCGCGCCCTTTCCCTGAAGGTACATTACAGTCTCTCCCAGCTACCGGAAAACAACGGCTATATCCCGCGTCTTGCCGACGAACGGGTTGGCTATTTCACGACGGTTTACAAGGATTTTTCGAGTAAGAGTGGCAAAGATCCGTTTGTGCGCTACATCCAGCGCTGGAATCTAGAAAAGCAAGATCCCGCAGCTTCCCTGTCGCTACCCAAAAAACCAATTGTCTTCTGGATTGAAAATACTGTCCCGGTTGAGTACCGCGACGCTATCCGCGAGGGCGTTTTGATGTGGAACGCCGCGTTTGAGAAGGCGGGATTCAAGGATGCGATCGCAGTGCAGCAGATGCCAGAAAATGCGACTTGGGACCCGGCTGATGTGCGCTACAACACGATTCGCTGGTTCAATTCTTTGGATGCCGCATTTGCATTAGGACCGTCGCGGGTTAACCCGTTGACTGGGGAAATCTTGGATGCTGACATTATCGTGGACGCTGACTTTGTGAATTCGTTCAAGCAGGAATATCACCACCTGATCGAACCGAACCAGAAGGGGAACAGCAGTATTTGTAACCGTGGCTTCTTGCCTTCTCACTCGTCTAAACAAGGTGCAGCGCGGGGTGGTGCCAACAGACAGGTAAAACCTTCGTTATTAGAACAGGATGGTCATAACCATCGGTGCGAGGGAATGCAATTTGCCAATCAGATGGCAGTTGGGTCGTTGTCGCTATCACTATTGCAGAACGTTAGTCCCAGAAGCGATCGCATGAAAGAGTATATTCATCAATTTGTGCGATTGCTCATTGCTCACGAAGTCGGACACACTCTAGGCTTAAGACACAACTTCCGTGGCAGTACCCTCCTCACCCCAGAGGAATTAAATAATACCGACATCACCCGCGCCAAGGGAATGGTGAGTTCCGTCATGGACTATCTGCCACCCAACTTGGCACCCCAAGGCGTCAAGCAAGGAGATTACTATACCAGCAAGGTGGGTGCTTATGACGAGTGGGCGATTGAGTATGGTTACAAACCCAGTGGCGGGGTAATTCCCATCGCCGAACAGCGGTTTCTGGATGAGATTGCCAAGAAATCTAGTCAGCCGGAATTAGCTTATGCCTCCGATGAGGACAGCTTTGACCTCGATCCTACCGTGAACCAATATGACATGAGTCTCGATCCGCTAGGCTACGCGCGATCGCAACTGGATATCGACCGCCAACTATGGGATCGCCTTAACAAAGGGTATCCCGGTACCGGCGAAAGTTACAGCGAAGTCAGCGATCGCTTTAACACCGCGTTCATGCACTATTTGCAAAACGTGTTCTTGATTACTAAGTATATTGGCGGACAGTCGTTCTACCGCGATCGCCCCGGAAACCGCAATGGGCGCTTACCCTTTGAACCTGTGCCAGTCGCCAAGCAGCGCGAAGCCTTGGCAGCATTGCAAAAGTATGTCTTTGCAGAAGACGCTTTTAATTTCCCGCCGGATCTACTCAATAAGTTAGCACCCTCGCGCTGGATGGATTGGAGCAATAATATTGCAATTAATCGCCTTGATTTTCCGGTTCACGACAGCATCTTCTTCCCGCAAAGCATTGTTTTGAGAGAAGTGCTATCGGGCGATCGCCTCAACCGTCTGCGCGACTTGGAACTGAAGAGTCAGCCAAATCAAGCACTGACGCTACCCGAACTATTTAATACCTTGCAGAGTAACCTTTGGAGTGAGTTGCAACCAGCAGATAGCAAGTCGGTGAAGATATCCAGCTTTCGACGGGCTTTGCAGCGAGAACACTTGCAGATACTAATTGGCATGGTGTTGCGGACTGAGGACGTGCCCGAAGACGCCCGGACGCTTGCCTGGTCAAAATTGCGCCAATTGCGTGAAGACATCAACGGCAGCCTCAGACACCGGAGTGGGAACTTAGATGAATACACCAAAGCCCACCTGCAAGAAACACGCGATCGCATCTCTAAAGCCTTAGATGCTCAGATGCAATCAAATTAGGGGATTGGTAATGGGTAATGGCAAGACCATTACCCCTACTTAAACTCCATTGATAATCGGTAATGAGTAATGGCAAGAGCAATTACCAATTAGCCCTTCCCCACCGGAATCGTAATATCCACCGTCGTAACATCAGGCGTGAGACTGGTTAGAGGTGGCTGAATCGCAGCAGCATTTCCGACCACCAGCGTAACAATGTTCTCTGGCTGGAGATATTTTTCGGCAACCCGTTGAATATCCTCAATCGTGGTTGCTTCCACCTCGCGCTGGTAACGGAAGATAAAATCCTTCGGGTAGCCGTAATATTCATATCGCATCAATCGCGACAGAGTTTGGCTGGGATCTTGGAACTTAAAAACAAAAGAATTGAGTTCCGATTCCTTGGCGTAGGAAAGTTCTGCTGGCGTCACCGAAGTTGTGCGAATGCGCTCGATTTCCGATAAAACGCCCTTAATGAAGGGCACAGTCGCATCAGAGCGAGTCTGTCCCCCAGCAAGGAATACGCCTGGGTAGTCATATTGAGCGCCCCAATAACCGTACACCGTGTAAGCAAGACCTTGGCGCGATCGCACTTCGTTAAACAACCGTCCGCCAAAACCGTTTAACACTCCATTTAATACTGATAGATCCGCATAGTCAGGACTGTTCAATTGACCGCCCAGATGACCCATGACAATATTACTCTGCGTCAGCTGCGGCTGATTTACCAGAAAAACCCCTCCTCGCTTTGCCTGTTCCGCCCCTGGTATCGGTGGAGTTTGCGCTGTGCCTTTTGGCTTCCAGTTCCCAAACTTTTCCTGGATCATCTGACGCATCGCCTTACTATCAAAATCCCCCACGATGCCCAGAATCATATTCTTCGGATGAAAATATTTCTGGTAGAAACTGATTAAGTCATCGCGGGAAATGTTGTCTAAGGTTGCATATTCTACGGTGCGAGCATAGGGGCTATTGTTGCCATAGACTAATTTCTCAAATTCGCGGGAAGCAATACCACCTGGGTCGTCATTCCGCCGCGCAATTTCACCGCGCTGTTGCGTCTTGGCTAAATCTAGCTTTTCCTGGGCAAAAATCGGCTCTTGGATTACCTCAGCAAACAAACTAAATACGTCCTTCAAGTCTTCAGAGAGCGTTGTAAAGTCAGCACTACCCGCAGTGCTAACAATACTGCTCTCTACCGAAGCGGCGCGTTGTTCCAACAATTGGTTTAGTTCATCGCTGGAGTGCTTCGCGGTTCCGCCAGTCCGCAGGACTTCCCCAACCAACGTAGCCAAACCTACCTCGTTTTCTGGTTCCAGACGACCGCCGGTGCGAATCATCGCCGTGCCACTCACGAGGGGAAGTTCGTGATCTTCCATCAGATACACAATCATCCCATTGTCCATCTGATAGCGCGTGTACGGAGGTACCTGAATTTCCGGCAACGGCGGAAACTTCAACTCCGTATAATGCCGCGCTGTATCCGCTACCGCTGGCATCAAAAATGTCAAAAGTAAAAAGGAGAAAGTCAAAAGAAACAGAAAATAATTTTTCCTTTGTTTTCCTTTGCCCTTCTTCCGCAAATTCTGCCTAAACCACTGCATACTCATTCCTCTTCCTTCTTCTTCCTCTCAGTCCTCAGTCCTGTTTAGGCAGAATTCGCCCAATTGTCCGGTTTTGTGGCTGGAAAGTTTCTTTCGCCACGCGCTGAATTTCTGCGGGTGTCACGGTAGCGATCGCATCTAGTTGCTTAAACAGGTTCCGCCACGATCCGGTTTTCACTTCATAGTCCACCAGCGACATCGCCATGCCCATATTGGAATCGAGCGATCGCAATAAATCAGCTCTTGCCTGTGTCTTCACCCGATCCAAATCCATCGCCGCTACGGGTTCCGTCTTCAGCCGCTCAATTTCCTTGCTCAAAGACGCCGCCACTTCATCCACTGTATGACCGGGAGCTGTCAGTGCATAGAACAGCATCAAATTCGGATACTTATCTCCCGGAAAACCACTAAAACCTTCCGCATTCAGAGCCACTTGCTGCTCTTCTACTAAAGACTTGTAGAGGCGAGAAGTCCGACCATCGCTCAACAATCGACCGATCAGTTCATAAATCGCATGATCCGGATGATTCATCGCTGGGCGGTGATAGCCTTCTAGATACCAAGGTTGGGATTGCAGCCGCAAGGTGACATCCTGCGCTTCCGTTTGCTTGGGTTCCGTCGGTAATTGCTCCTCCGTCGCAGGTCTCGCTTTGTAACGTCCAAAATAAACTTGAGCCAGCCGTTTCACTTCCGCTGGGTTAACATCCCCAACGACCGCAATAGTTAACTTGCTGGGGACGTAGTGCGTGTCAAAAAACTCCTGCACATTTTCGCGGGTAAGATTGCGGATGTCCTGGTCGTAGCCAATTACTGGACGCTTATAGGGATGCACTTTGAAAGCCGCATCCAGAAAAGCCTCAATCATTTGACCGATGGGCGAGTTATCGGTTCGCAACCGTCGCTCTTCCAGGATGACTTCTTTCTCTTTATAAAATTCCCGAAACACCGGATCTAAAAACCGCTCCGACTCTAGCGACATCCACAGCTCTAACTTGTTAGAAGGAAAGCTGTAGAAATAGACTGTGGAATCTGTAGAGGTTGCCGCGTTTAGACCGACGCCGCCCGCTTGCTCGACAATTTGACCCAGTTCATTTTGCTTGACATATTTCGCTGCTTCGGCTTCAACTTTGTTAAATTCTGCCTGCAACGCTGTCACTTCTGCCGATTTCTTTGCCGCTTTGGCTGCCTGAATTTGTTCGGCTAACTGGTCCAAGCGGTCTAAAAGCGGCTTTTCTGCCTTGTAGTCCTGCGTACCAATGCGGGTAGTTCCCTTAAAAGCTAAATGCTCTAGAAAGTGAGCAACGCCTGTTTGACCATTGGGTTCGTTGGCACCCCCCACATCGGCATAGGTGTAAAACGACACGACCGGCGCTTGGTGCCGTTCCAATACAATAAACTTCAAACCATTGTCTAAGCGAAACTCTGTCACCCGCTGAATCACCCGGTCTAAGTAGGGCTGAATCGATTGGGTTGTGGCAGGTTTTACATCCGCCTTTTCAAGCGTCTGGGTACGAGCTAACGCCACATTGGGCTGCATACCCCACCCCAGCAGCAGCGCGAGCAGAAAAGCCAGAATGCTTCGCCACTGACGCTGTCTTGACGGTTGAGGGCTGGGGTTCAAACTTTCCCGTAACGGTTGTGCTGTCGTTGGGATTGACACACACAGGAATCGACAAAACTGACTCATACAATACTAAAGATTAAGCAGCGCTAATTCCAAGATATTGACTCTAACGTGGATTGTGTGGTGTTAACAATCTGTGAAGGTTTGGGTGATTGATTACTCGCCTATAGCACAATTGCATTAGGGTGTTAGTGGTAATCCATCCATTTATTTCTTAATATGGGAATTTTTAACCGGAAAACGGTAGGAACAACTAAGCAAGTTGCTCATACAGAAGACGATACCCACACCCGAATTTTACAGGCAGCACAGCGATTATTTGCCCGCCAGGGATATGAGGGGACAACGACCCGCGATCTTGCTGCGACAGCGGGGGTTGCAGAAGGAACGTTGTTTCGTCATTTTCCGAACAAAAAGGCGATCTTGATTGAGGTGGCGACGCAAGGCTGGGTAGAAATTCTCACAGATTTATTAACCGAATTGAGTGAAATGGGCAGCTATAAAGCTGTGGCTCAGGTGATGCATCGACGGATGATGAATCTACGTGAAAATGCGGATATGCTGCGGGTTTGCTTTACCGAAGCGCAGTTTCATCCAGAGTTGCGCGATCGCATCCAAGCGGAAGTAATTGTCAAAATGACGGATGTGGCAGAAGCTTTCTTTCAAACTGCAATGGATAGAGGCACCTATCGCCGCATGAATCCGAGAATAGTCGCCCAAGTTTTCTTGGGAATGTTCACAATCGCCGGTTTCAGCCACGACACGCTATTAGGAGAAAATGCTTCCCCGAAAGCAATGCAAGAAATGGCAGAAGGGTTGGCTGATATTTTCCTGAATGGTGTGTTGGCGAAATAAAGCAATCAAGATTAGCTCCGACAATTAGAATTTGCATTAATCCGAGCGTTTAAAATTTGTATTAGCTCTGGCGTTTAGAAATCGCGCCTACACAGACTAAACCCGCGCAGGCGGGTTTAAAACAACGCCCCAGCGATTTCCTATTCGCCCGGTGTCTTAAACTGATGCAAGTGCGCGATAATTGCTCAACCAACAATGAATGCTGAAGAACTTCTAGAAAGATACGCATCAGGACAAAGACAATTTAATGGGGCAAATCTGAGAGGGGTAGACCTCAAAGGTGCAGACCTTAGTGAAATAAACCTAAACCAGGCAAATTTGAAGGGAGCCGACTTGAGTGATGCAACTCTGACCAAGGCGAATTTGAGTAGTGCAAGCCTGAGTAGGGTATCGCTGACAGGTGCAAACTTGTGCTTACGGTATGTCAATGGTATGGGCTTTCGAGGCATTGAACGAGTCACAGGTGTTCACCATACCACTGTCATTTACTGGGTCAAACAGGTTGGAAGACACCTGCCCGATGCTTATGATCCAGAGGAGACTCCACAAGTGGGTGAACTCGATGAACTAGAAACTTTTATTGGGGTGAAAAAAACAAAATCTGGCTCTGGAGCGCAGTAGACCACTTTAGAGCTGGTATCCTGGGTTGGGTATTAGGTGACCACAGTGCAAAGACTTTTACACCGTTATGGTTCATTGTTGGAGCCTGGCAGTGTTTTTCTATGTCACCGATGCTTGAAGTGTTTATACGGGGTTTATTCTACCAGGCGACCAGATTGTGAGCAAAACCTATATGACACGAGTCGAAGGTGAAAATACACGCTTGCGTCACTATCTGGCACGATTACATCGCAAAACTCTGTGCTATTCCAAATCTGAAGCAATGCTGAGGCATTCAATCCGTTTGCTACTTCACTACTTGAGATTTTGGGATGTTCCGATTCCTACTGGATTCCTCCCTCTACTCAGCAACGCCGACCGGCGATCGCACTGGCAGATAATGGAGGGGAATCAGAGTCACGGCAACGGTTTGATCTTTTATAGCTTGCCTGACTCTACCCCTTTCTTAGAGAATTTTCGATCTACTGATACTGCCCCTTCCAGGTTTTTCCTTGACTATTCCATGGCGGACCAGGCGGACCATTCAAATCGACTCTGAACTGTTGCTTAATTTGATCTCGAATTGCGTCAGCAATTTTAGACTTGATGGGGCCAGGTACTCCACTAAATCCAAGGTCATTGATAATGGCTTCAATATGACCCAAAGGCACGTCTGACTGGGGTATATCTTTAGGGCCCCACCGACAGGGGTATGATACCCACTTCGGCGATGGAAAATCCTGCTCCCCAAGCCAACTCATCGAAATAATTTCGTGATTTGAGCTGCAATCAAGTGTTTGTCCGCCATCTGCCGTATCATTTCGTACCATCCATTCAACACCTGCTACAACATAGTCCTTTTTGCCATGTGCAGTGTAGTTTCGACCTACACCTGAGTAGAGTGCATGCCCATTAAGGGAAGGATAGACAACGATGTGCTGTCCATTAACACGCTGAAATCGACTCAATTGCTGCTCGTTGAAGTACTCCCCAACACCGTGTTGCAAAAGACAGACACCAATCAACTGCTTCGTGAAGTTATCAATGCGGAGTACGCAGCATTCCCAGTCACCGTAGTGTTCACCAGCAGGCATTAAGGTTCTATCAGCGGTCGCCGTTATTGTATCAGCCAACAGAAGATTGACATGTATGGTTGCGGGACCGTTGTAGGCATAGAAGAGCCAGAACTGGATGTCAGTATACGGCATTCCAGTTTGCCAATAGGCACGGATGTAAGCCTTCGCTGTGCTGAGATTTCCTCTCTTCGCATCGTCCTGGAGCTTAAGCGAATACGGGCCATTAATATCCCCTGTTGTTGGTAGGTCAGATGGCTTCGGAGATTGTTGTTTCGGGGAAGCCTGATCAAAAAGGGTGCAATGTTGCAGAAACCAGTCAACCGAACACATGTTGTATCTTTCTTCAGGATGAAAGCGGACAACTGGAGCATAGGTCCTAATTGCTTGGTCCAATTCATCCTTAGTCAGCGCTTTTGAAATTGCCCAAATTCTTCTGTTGGTGATAACTTTTAACGTTTCCCAAGGACCTATAGCATTACGATCCGCAGTAACTCCTTTTCCACCACCACTTTCGGCACAAACAAATTGCCCATTAGATGCCTTTAAAGCAACTTTTCCGTTACCCAGCTCAACAAATCCAAAGGTTTCCCAGGAACCTATAGCGTTTCGATCCGCAGTAACTCCTTTTCCGCCACCACTTTCGGCGCAAACAAATTGCCCATTAGATGCTTTTAAAGCACCTTTTCCGTTGCCCAGATCAACAAATTCAAAAGTTTCCCAGGGACCTATAGCGGTCCGATTTGCAATAACTTCTTTTCCACCACCACTTTCGGCGCAAAAATAGTGACCAGTAGATGCTTGTAATTGAATTGCACTTAATGATTTCAAGTTAGAACTTTCTGCACTAGTGATGGCAATCACTGAGCCACTGTTAGGTACTAGCTGCCACGGGCTATTTAATGTTGCTCGAGTCCGAAGCTGCTTATCATCACCAACACCGACAATAGTTCCATCATTCATGACGGTAATGCTAATCACTGAGCCACTGTTAGGTACTGGCTGCCACGGGCTATTTAATGTTGCTCGAGTCCAAAGCTGCTTATCATCACCAACACCAAGAAGTGTTCCATCATTCATGACGGTAATGCTAATCACTGAGCCACTGTTAGGTACTTGCTGCCCTGGGCTAGCTAATGTGACTTGCGAATAAAGCTGCTTGTTATCACCAACACCAAGAAGTGTTCCATCTTTCATGGTGGTTATAGCTGTCAAAACCCCGCCTGCTTTCACACCAAGAAGTGCCCCATCACTCATAACAGTAACGCTAATTACTGGCTCACCAATAGGTAACCGCTTCCAGGAATCAGTTAATGTTGCTCGAGTCCAAAGCTGCTGATCCGTACCAATACCGATTAAAGGCATAAAGTCTGGTCTCTTTATTAAGGGTAAATGTCTATGCTACATGCACTATTCCATTAGCCCAAAATTATTGTGTTTTTATTTAATATTCTTAGTTACGAAACCTCTCTGAACGGGTAACATGGTTTTACCCGTTCAGAGAGGTTTCGTAACTATTTTTGAAGGTGCAGTGGTATTCTTTTTTGTGCTTTCTGCCAAGTTGCTAAGGCTTACAGCAATCCCGGCACCCGCGACAATTAATCCAGTCTTTGAAAATTTCATGTAATCCCGTCGCCCAAATACTCTCCTTATCCTGACGAGTAAGCAACAGTGCGATCGTCAAGTAGGTATGAATTGGGGTTTGATTATCATTGGAGAGAATACCGCACGTATTTTCATATTGGTCAATCTTGGGGAGCAAACGAGTCTACAGTTTACAGAATTATCCGAAAAACAGAAAATACATTGACTAAATCCAGGACTTTCACTCTTCCAGGCAAGAAAAGACTGACCAATTCTGATTATCAGGTACAGGTAGTCCTAGTTGATGTTACAGAAAGCCCTATTAAACGACCTAAAAAAACAAAAAAGTTCTAAAACAGCAAAAAAACAACATACACTCAAGTCACAAGTAGTGGTACAAGCAAATGGTAAAATCATCTGCACCGCTCATGGTAAGGGTAGAGAGCATGATTTTCGTATATTCAAAAACAGTAAAGTTAGGTTGAGAAAAGATATAGAGTGCTTGGGAGATAAAGGTTATCAAGCTATTCAGAAACTGCATAATAATAGTCAAATCCCCAAAAAAAGCCTAAAGGAGGTAAGTTAAGTAATGAAGGTAAAAAGAGTAATCAAGAGTTAGCAAAAATTAGAGTTGTATGCGAGTATATAAATTGGGGTCTTAAGGTTTTTAAAATTTTGTCTCTCTTCTATAAAAATCGTCGAAAAAGATTTATTTTAAGGTTTAATCTGATTGCTGCTCTCTACAATTACGAGCTTTGCACCCCAAAATAAAATCTTCCTGAGGGGCTTTTGCAAGAGGTCTAATGTAAACTTGCAAAATGCAAATCTCCAGGGAGCTAAACTCCGGGTAGTAAGCCTGGATAAAGTCGATTTGTCAAGCTTGAATCTCGCTGATGCGGATTTAGCTGGAGTATACCTGGGAGAGGCAAAGCTTAGAAAAACCTGTTTGCGAGGAGCAAATCTAGAGAGAGCAACACTCCAAAAAGCAGATTTGATAAAGACTAACCTAGATGGAGCCAACTTGAAGAAGGCGATCTTAACTGATGCAAACATTTATGGAGCAAGTGTCAAGGATGCAGCCTTCACGGGTGCGATAATGCCTGATGGAAAACGCTACAAGCTGGAAGCCTTCGATACAATAGCTCCTAAACAAGAAGCATCGTTACCAACACAAATACCTATGACACGCAAAGTAATTCGTACAGAGAACGCACCAGCACCAGTCGGGCCGTATAATCAAGCGATCGCTGCTAGTGGTCAGATGATCTTCGTCGCTGGTCAAATTGCCATCGATCCCAGAATCGGAGATATTGTCTACACCGACGATGTAGCCAAGCAAACAGAACAGGTAATGGCTCATCTTGAAGCGATTCTGTCTGCTGCTGGGGCTAACTTTGAGAATGTGGTCAAAACCACCGTCTTTCTCAAAGATATGAATGATTTTGCTGCGGTTAACGCAGTTTATGGTAAATATTTTGACGCAGAGACAGCCCCTGCTCGTGCCTGCGTGGAAGTATCCCGTCTCCCCAAGGATGTGCTGGTAGAAATTGACTGCATTGCGGTAATTTAAGACTTCCGACAGAGGAAAGAGCGATCGCATTGTAGGTTAGAACTCGCTACTCTAACCTACGCCTGTATAGCCTGCAAGCGATTGGTAGAAGGGTTTGCCGACAAAGCGCTACCCGTGTCGCGTATGATAATAGTTATCATTATTAAAAATATCTCGGCATTCTGAGAACCTGCCATGTCATCGCAGACACTGCGCTGCATAGCGTAAATCTATGTCTGCATCGCTCAATTAATCCAGAAAGGGCAATGAACAATCTTACAGCACCCAAACAAAACCTAATTCCGGATATTCCTAAACGGGGAATGCCAGTCACGATCGTTACAGGCTTTTTAGGTAGTGGTAAAACAACGCTGCTAAACCATATTTTGCATAATTGTCAAGACTTAAAGGTAGCAGTTTTAGTTAATGAATTTGGCGATATTAATATCGATAGCCAGCTATTGATTTCCGTCGATCAAAATATGATCGAACTCACAAATGGCTGTATTTGTTGCACAATCAACGATGGATTGCTCGATGCAGTTTATCGGGTGCTGGAACGGAGCGATCGCATTGATTACTTAATTGTCGAAACAACCGGAATCGCAGATCCATTGCCCATTGCCTTGACCTTCATTAGTACAGATTTGCGAGATTTAACTCGGCTCGATTCTATCTTGACTTTGGTGGATGTGGAGACCTTTACACCGGAGCATTTTGAAAGTGATGCCGCCCTCAATCAGATTTCCTATGGTGACATCATTCTGCTAAACAAAACTGATTTGGTTCCAGAAGCGCAAGTCAAGGAATTGGAAGACTACATTCGCGCAATGAAAGTAGGGGCGAGAGTTTTGCGAACCTCCTACGGACAAGTTCCTCTGCCACTAATTTTAGATGTGGGATTTTCCCAAGCGGAATCTTATCCAGCTAAACAAGAATCTAGCCATCATCATCACGAGCATCATCACGAGCATTCCCTCCACTTAGAAAATGATGGTTTCATGTCATTTTCTTTTCAAAGCGATCGCCCTCTCCTTTTAGAGAAATTTCAACAATTTTTAACCGAACAACTTCCCGAAGACGTTTTTCGCGCCAAAGGTTTACTCTGGTTTAAGGAGAGTAGTTTACGCCACATCTTTCAACTGTGCGGTAAACGGGTTGAGATGAAAACTGACAAGTGGATTTCTCAAAAGAGCAATCAGCTAGTATTTATTGGGCGTAACTTGAATGAAGCCCAAATTCAACAGCAGTTAAAAGATTGCCTAGAGTAAATAAAATAGGGATTGTGTCTTATGGCAACTTCAACGATTTCTGCACCTACTACTGTCGGAATTGGCGGAACCGTTCAGGAATATCTCTGGGCTTGGGAAGGGCAACAGTTACCCATCGTTTATGAAACTCTAGGCAAAGGATCTCCCATATTACTTTTGCCAGCTTTCAGCACTGCTTCCACACGCGCGGAAATGCGTGGACTGGCAGAGTTATTATCATCTCAGTTTCAAGCCGTTGCTCTCGATTGGCCTGGATTTGGGCGATCGCCTCGTCTACCCTTGAACTACCAACCCGCCCTATACCACCAATTTCTGCAAGATTTTGTCAAAAATGTTTTTAATACTCCAGTAGCCATCGTAGCCGCTGGACACGCTGCTGGTTACGCGATGCAACTAGCGCAACAACAACCGCCCGTTTTGTCGCGGATTGTTTTAGCGGCTCCCACTTGGCGCGGGCCATTTCCGACGATGATGGGTAAACAGCAAGGGTGGTTTGGAACGCTGAGAAATGTAGTGCGATCGCCCATTTTAGGACAAGCTCTCTACAAGCTAAACACCACCGAATCTTTCATTAGCTTGATGTATCGTCGCCATGTCTACGTTGAACCTGACTCGTTGAGTCCCTCTCGACTCGAACAAAAGTTGCAGACAGCACATCAGCCAGGAGCGCGTTTTGCTCCCGCCGCTTTCGTCACCGGAGGTTTAGATCCGGTGAATCATAGAGACGATTTTCTCGCCTGGTTTCAGCCTTTACCGTTACCCGTGATGGTAGTCATTGGCGAACAAGCGCCACCGAAATCAAAAGCAGAAATGGAAGCAATGGCTAACGTCCCAGGAGTGCAGACACTCCGGCTTCCCGGTTCGTTGGGATTACATGAAGAGTACGCAGATGCGGTAGGCGCGGCTATCTTGCCATTTTTGATAGGTGGATGAGCGCGATCGCATTTACTTTGTCCTCAAGCCAAGCCAAGCTAACACAGCTAAGGATTTGGTTGCCGTTAAGCAAAACTTAGCGGGCAATTAATTGGCTATAATGCCATCAAAAACTGTCAGCTTTTGAATTATGAACAGAATTGCTCTTGCTTTGCTTACTTGTCCGATAATTTTGGCATCAATGCTCCTGCTAGCGAATACAGCACAAGCCGCTGAAGCTTCAAATATGATGCTGTCTGCACCAACTGCACAAGTTATTGTCGTGCAATATCAACAAGTGCTTGCATCTGTGCAACCGAGTAATCCTATCAAAGACCATCTAGGGTGCAGTTGTGCTGCTTGCACTAAGGCTCTGAGTCAAATGCAAGGTCAGTTTACGCTTTAGTCAAGATGGACGGCGATGGCAAAAAAGCGATCGCGCTTTCTTGAGTTGAAGAATTTCCTTTTCTTTACCCACTGTGCCCGTCTTCAGGCGGTGATGGTGGGTTTTTGCTTAATCCACGTAACTTTTAGGCGATCGCTCTTACCACGCTACTCGCGCTAAAATTACTATCCATTTAGTAATATTTAAAATCTCTATCAACTGTCAGCTTCAAGCTAACAATTCATCTAGCGCTACACTAAATCCTCTGAGTACAAGTTGCGTACTCACTACATCACCAGTATTAAACCCTAATGTCTGACTTTGAGTAATTAACAATACCCGACGACTCTCAGGAAATACTAGCCAGACTTCCGAACAACCCGATTCTAAATACTCGCTTGCTTTGGCAAACAAATCCTCGGCTGAATCCGTTGGAGAAGCGATTTCAGCAATTAGCGGTGGACTTTGTGGCAACCCTCCTGCCTCACCAAACTGCGCTACCAATTCCGCTGTGAGGTAGGATACATCAGGACGACGTCCCTGCCTTAAAGTCCGGCAGGGAAGTTCTACAGCAACCTCCCCTCCTTGTCCAGATTGGGTAATGAAATTTTTCCAGCCCCAAGCTAACCTAGTCTGAACTATACTATGTTTTACCGTCATTCCCGTTTTCTCCACAAGTTGTCCATCCACCCACTCCATGCGATCGGGGGGATTAGCCATAAAGTCTTCTAGAGAGCAGCTTTCGGTTACAGTAGCGATCGCCATAGTCATCTACTCGCTTTGGTCAGGTACTAATATTATGGCAGGCTGCACATAGACGATACCCCCAACTTCCTGATAAAAAGAAGTTGGGGGTATGTATTATCTATAAATTACGAAAAATTATTAACGAACCCTAGCCGTTTCGCACTCCAAACGAGGTGCAATTAGCTCTTTAGATACCATCTCATCTGGAAAATGTTTATCTATAATTTCAGGGATTTCTGTAGCGTTAATCCGAGTGTAGCGGGTTTTATCCGGCATAACGATATTTGGCCCTGATTTGCAACGCTTCATGCAGCCAGTTCCTTTAATCGTAACCTGGTCGTCCAAGCCGCGATCGCGCAAACCTTCTTCCAAAGCCTGACAAACTTTATTAGCACCCAACTTGCAACAATCGGACTTTTTACACACCAAAATTGTCGCTTTGACGCCGGAAGGTAGAGGCAATTTTTTAGCAGGTCGAGGCAATTCCTGAATTTCCTCAACTTGTGTAACTCCCTGCAATTGGCTGGGAGGAACACCGGGTTTAACCAGATAAGCTTTTTGTTTGACTTCTCCACTTTTTAACTTAAGCTTGGTTTCGCCAAAAACCTCAACCCAAGTACCGGGTGTCACTCCTGAGCGAAATAGGGAAATCCGAGCTTCTTTGGCAAGCTTGATCTGACATTCACCCTCTGAAGTTGCGAGTCTCAAATATTTGATTTTATAGCCATCTTCGATGACAAAACCGAGTAACCATCCCTCAAGGCGGAATTCTGAGTTGTTTTGTTTAAATTTACTCATGCTTTTTTACAACCTCTTTTAACTTTCTTTTGGATCGTTACTCGTCTGCCAGCAGCGTTCCAGATGGCTCACTAACTCGCCGCGCGATGCCGTTAACTGCCTAACAACACTCCACAGCTGAATCGCTGCTGTCGTGTTGTAGACCTCAACCAGCAAGGGCTGGTCAACCGCACACCCACAGGAAATTCCTAACTCTCGCAAGCGGTAATAAACTTGCCACCGATCTGCTCGATTCACCTCAACAACCTTGCCGGTTTCTGGTTGTGGCTCAATTGGCTCTATTGGATTCATTCGTTCCCACAGACGCGAAAAATTAGCATTGTCTATAACTTCCCTGGACTCGCTAGCCTTTCCGAAAATTCCCTGACGTAGGGAATTTTTACAATTTCACCCTAGTTAATACATATAACTCAAACGACAACAATTCTCAACTAGCTTAACTGAAAATTTAATTGCTTGCGAGAAATAGGCAAGGATACAACTGAGGAACTAGCGCTTGCTGCGGATCGGGTCAAACTGGCTCAGACTATAGTGAGACACCAAAATTGGGTTAGCGTGATACACTTACTGCATTAGCAACAACCGTTGCTTATTGAGAGGAGAATACAACGATGTCCGAAACTCAGAGTGTATTGCGCTCCTTCGGTCAGGTTTATGACAATCCGGTGTTGCTGGATCGCAGTATCACCACGCCGGTTTGTGAGGGCTTCAACATTGCTCTAGCGAGTTTTCAGGCGCTGTACTTGCAATATCAAAAGCATCACTTTGTGGTCGAAGGTTCAGAATTTTATATGCTGCACGAGTTCTTCAGCGAAAGCTACGAACAGGTGCAGGGACACGTTCATGATATTGGCGAACGGTTGGATGGACTGGGTGGCGTTCCAGTAGCTGGCTTTGCCAAGCTAGCAGAGCTGTGCTGCTTCACGCCAGAAGATGAAGGGGTATTTTCCTGCCGCCAGATGGTGGAACACGACTTAGCCGCCGAGCAAGCAATGATTCAGCTCATCCGGCGTCAGGCAGGACAAGCAGAAAGCTTGGGCGATCGCGCAACCCGTTATCTGTACGAAACAATCTTGCTGAAAACCGAAGAGCGGGCTTATCATCTGGCTCACTTCCTCGCTAAAGACAGCTTGACCTTGGGTTTTGTCCAGACTACGAATAATTAGTATCTGCCTCTTGAATCCCGTTGAGGTAAGCTAGATGTAGCCTCGATATGCAGGCTGCTAAAATTTTCAGTACCTAACCTGTGGTTCTTTAAGACAGAGAGTAACACTAACTGAGCAGAGGGAAGATATCTTCTCTCTGCTTGTTTATTATGAAGTTATAAAAGTTTTGATTAAGTTGTAAAGAAAAATCCAGAAATTAATTTTAAGCTTGTTGAAATTAGTTGTCAACTAACCTAAAAGGCGGATTTCTTGGCTTCCCTACATCATGGGAATGAGAACCGAAGAGTTCAGAATGGAAGGGCGGATTTGACGCGATAGAGACGGGATAACTTGGTCTCTAACATCGATAGCCTCGCTCAAACTGCCCGGTCAAGGGGAGCTGGTTGTACCAAGAAGACACTTGCCAGTTGACAGAAAAGAAGTTGCAAAAACCTTTCCTCCTCAAATCTTGGGCAAATTGGCAAAAACCACTACCAAGCACAGGGAAGAAAGCCTTTAAAATAATCTGGACTTAAAACAGTCACGCTAGGACAAACAACTATGCCCCGCCGCCAGGACATCCACAAAATTCTGTTACTAGGCTCTGGTCCAATTGTGATTGGACAAGCCTGCGAGTTTGACTATTCAGGCACTCAAGCCTGTAAGGCGCTCCGGGAGGAAGGATATGAAGTCGTGCTGGTGAACTCGAATCCAGCCAGCATTATGACCGACCCGGAAACGGCCGATCGCACCTATATTGAACCGTTGACACCAGAAATCGTAGAAAAGGTAATCGCCAAAGAACAACCTGATGCGCTGCTGCCCACAATGGGAGGTCAGACAGCTCTAAATATAGCCGTCACCCTTGCGAAAAATGGAGTATTGGAAAAGTACGGGGTCGAGTTAATTGGAGCCAAGCTACCGGCAATCGAGAAAGCCGAAGACCGGCTGCTGTTTAAGGAAGCGATGGCGAAAATTGGGGTAAGCGTGTGCCCATCGGGGATTGCTAGCACCCTCGACGAAGCGAAGGCGATCGCGTCCCAAATTGGCAGCTATCCCTTGATTATCCGCCCTGCTTATACCCTAGGCGGCACCGGCGGCGGCATTTCTTACAACCAGGAAGAATTTGAAGAAATGGCTCAGGGCGGTTTGGATGCCAGCCCAGTGTCGCAAATTCTCATCGAACAGTCGCTGCTGGGTTGGAAAGAGTACGAACTAGAAGTCATGCGCGATTTGGCAGATAACGTCGTGATTATCTGCTCGATTGAGAACCTTGACCCGATGGGCATCCACACTGGGGACTCGATTACCGTAGCACCCGCGCAAACCCTGACCGATAAGGAATACCAGCGGTTGCGGGATGCGTCGATTAAAATTATTCGCGAGATTGGGGTAGAAACCGGCGGCTCGAATATTCAGTTTGCAGTTAATCCTCTGACTGGCGACCTGATTGTCATTGAGATGAACCCCCGCGTTTCTCGCAGTTCTGCCCTGGCTTCTAAAGCGACCGGGTTCCCAATTGCGAAGATAGCGGCAAAGTTGGCGGTAGGCTATACCCTCGACGAAATTCCCAACGATATCACCAAGAAAACGCCGGCGTCCTTTGAACCGACCATTGACTATGTGGTGACGAAAATACCCCGATTTGCCTTTGAGAAATTTCCGGGTTCTCAGGCAATCCTGACGACGCAGATGAAGTCGGTGGGAGAAGTGATGGCGATGGGGCGGACGTTCTGCGAGTCGTTCCAGAAAGCATTAAGAGGCTTGGAAACGGGTCGCGCGGGTTGGGGATGCGACAAGAACGAGAAATTGCCAAGTTTGGAACAAATTCGTTCGGGACTGCGGACGCCTCATCCAGAGAGAATTTTCACCGTTCGTCATGCCATGTTGATGGGGATGACGGTAGAAGAAGTCTATGAACTGACGGGAATCGATCCGTGGTTTCTAGATAAGATGCTACAACTGTTGGAAACCGAGAAGTTCTTGAAGCGAAGCAAGCTGAAAGACCTGACAAAAGAAAAGTTGTGGGACATCAAGCAGGAAGGTTTTAGCGATCGCCAGATCGCCTACGCTACTAAAACGACCGAAGATGAAGTCCGCGACTACCGCAAGCAGTTGGGCGTCGTCCCCGTCTACAAAACCGTGGATACTTGTGCGGCGGAATTTGAGGCACTGACTCCTTATTACTACTCAACTTACGAGGAAGAATCGGAGGTATTGCCTTCAGATAACCGCAAGGTCATGATTTTAGGGGGTGGCCCGAACCGGATTGGACAGGGGATTGAGTTTGACTACTGTTGCTGTCATGCAGCTTATGCTCTCTCCAAGCAAGGGTTTGAGACGATTATGGTCAATTCAAACCCGGAGACCGTTTCCACCGATTATGATACGAGCGATCGCCTCTACTTTGAGCCGCTGACGAAAGAAGATGTTCTCAACATCATCGAGGCGGAACAGCCAGAGGGAATTATCGTGCAGTTTGGGGGTCAGACGCCGCTAAAATTGGCTTTGCCATTGCAGGAATATCTGCAATCCCACCCCGAAATCACCGCTAAAATTTGGGGAACCTCGCCAGATTCGATTGACACCGCCGAAGACCGAGAGCGATTTGAAAAAATCCTGCGGGAACTTGATATCAAGCAACCAGCGAACGGAATTGCTCGGAGTTTTGAAGACGCCTTAGCGGTCGCGCAGCGCATTGGCTACCCCGTCGTGGTACGTCCTTCTTATGTATTGGGAGGACGGGCGATGGAAATTGTCTACTCCGATGAGGATTTGCAGCGCTACATGATGTATGCGGTGCTGGTGGAACCCGATCATCCGATCTTGATCGACAAGTTTTTGGAAAATGCGATTGAGGTGGATGTGGATGCGATCAGCGATCGCACTGGTAAGGTGGTGATTGGCGGCATCATGGAGCATATCGAACAAGCGGGCATTCACTCTGGGGATTCTGCCTGTTCCTTGCCCTATACTTCCCTATCGGAAGCAGTCTTGGATACCATCCGTACCTGGACTATCGATCTCGCCAAGACCCTCAAGGTGATTGGATTGATGAATATCCAGTTTGCCGTTCAGGGGGAACAAGTTTACATTCTAGAAGCCAACCCCAGAGCCTCGCGCACCATCCCTTATGTCTCCAAAGCGACTGGAGTACCCCTAGCCGCTCTGGCGTCCCGAATTATGGCAGGTGCCACGCTGGAATCCCTCGACTTGACAGAGGAGGTACTGCCGCGTCACGTTGCCGTCAAGGAAGCCGTACTGCCTTTTGAAAAATTCCCCGGTGCTGACACCCTTCTGGGGCCAGAAATGCGCTCGACGGGAGAAGTGATGGGGATTGACGTGGATTTCGGAAGAGCGTTTGCTAAGGCAGCGTTAGCAGCGGGACAGCGGTTGCCCTTATCTGGCACAGTGTTTGTCTCAATGAACGACCGGGACAAGGCGGCGGCGGTGCCAGTGGTCAGAGATTTGATCGAGTTGGGCTTTCATATTGTCGCCACCGTTGGCACGCGCAAAGTGCTGCGGGAACATGGGCTAGAGGTGGATGTGGTGCTGAAACTGCATGAGGGGCGTCCTCACGTTCTGGATGCGATCAAAAACAACAAGATTCAGCTGATTATCACCACACCTTCTGGGGAAGAAGCGCAGGCAGATGGACGCTTGATTCGTCGCAGTGCCCTCACTTACAAAATCCCTATGATCACGACGATTGCAGGTGCTAAAGCTACTGCGGCAGCGATTCGTGCCTTGCAGTCAGCTCCTTTGGAGGTGAAAGCGCTGCAAGACTATATTGGCATCCCCAACTATAGTGATGCCAAGTTGAGTCCAATCCAGGTTTAACCCTCCAGTCCCCTTTTCGGAATCGGGAAGGGGAGGGGCAAGGTCAGAGTGTATGGCATAAAAATAAGAACCGCTATAGATGCCAAACGCCCTTCCGGGAATCCCCCATGAATCTTAGGGGATTTTACCGAAGCGATCGCAAGGTTGCTTACCCAAACCTGTTTTCTTCGAGAACAGGTTTGGGTTCTTTCCAAACTAAGCCGAAATCTACGTAGTGGGATCGTATCCCTACTTCAGTTAGGACTTCAATCAGGTTTTGCAAGAGATAAGCATCCCCGTTCTTAAACCATTTCCCGTTCAAAATGTCAAGCTTGTCATCCCAGAAACCGACGCTGAGCTTTGACAATTTATTGGCAACCTTTATGAATTATTAGGGATAGGTATAAATTTATTGCCCTTCGTAAAGGCAATAGTTGGCAGCAACTGAGTTGAGATTTTTTGACATTCAGAAGAAATTACTACTTTGTTAAATTGTCAGCAAATCGTCAGATTCGCCTTCTATCGAGAAGCGTGGATTCACAATTATTCTTTTATGCAATTTGATAGAAACTTGACTAAAAAGGCATTTCGAGCAAAGGGAATGTCAGTAGGTAAAAGTATTATAGATTACATAGTAATTTCGCTTGGTGTTTCCCTGATGCAACTGAACCGATGCGATCGCCACATAGCCATTTCAATTGCAGCATATGCTGTCGGCTACGCAACACGATCGCTCGATAAGCGATCGCCCAAAGTCCCTCAAGCAGCTCAAGGTTAAATCTTCTTTTTCTGAGTCTGATAAGTGTCTTCCCGTAACGATCCCAGCTATTTTGTTGGGGAAATGCCAACCAATCGAACTTTAGACAAAAACAACCGTAAAGTTTTTTCGAGCGAGTTCAATCCAGAAATCAAAATCCAAGTAACCCAAGTATAAAAAGATACTAAATATTGCTTTTGTTTTACTGGTTGAGAATCAAAATTTTTTTCTACAACTCATGCAGCTTCAGACATCTAGACGAAAAGGAGTTTGTTACTTTTCCATAACTTGATGAACCCTCAAATTCACGTAAATTTTAGTGGATATTTCCCCAGCGATCGCAGTGCAATGTTATTTTTAGAATGGGTTTACTTAAGCTAAATGATGTTGAGGTAAAAAATGCAATACTCAAATTCTAAAAAATCCCACCTAGAGATGGTTGATGAGGAGTCAACAGACAGTCTCGATAAATCCTTAGAAGCAATTTTGGCTCAACTAGAGCAAAATAACCAATTTGTAAGTGAATATCCGGATGTCGAGGAACTGGGGTTGAAGCATATTAGTCGTAACAAGAGGGCGGTAATAGAGAGAATGATTGCCCTCTGCCTATTCAGGTCCAAACAAAAGCCTAATGAAAGCCGGACAGAGTTTGAATGTGCCTAATGAGAAATCTCTCCAGCGACTGAAAGACTTGATCTTACACGTTGTAGAGGCAGATACAGATAACTTCCTTGAATTAGCAGAAATTGCTGGATTAAATCCCGTGAAAGATTTTGCGGGTGCTAATCTTAGTGGCGTTGACCTACATGGTGCCGACTTAAGCGGTTCGATTTTGCTGGGTACGCTGCTGCTGGGTGCCAATCTGATTGGTGCCGATCTCGCGGGTGCCAAGCTGAATAAAGCCAACTTGAATATGGCTGATTTGAGCGGTGCCAATTTGCTCAGTGCCAATCTCAACAGAGCTGACGCCATTAAAGTCTGTTTGATGGGTGCCAACTTGATTGGTGCTAACCTCAACAGTGCCAACTTACTATGTGCCCAACTGAATGAGGCTCAAATGATTGGAGCCGACCTTTGTCGCGCCAACTTAATTGATGCTTCCTTGTGTAGTGTCAACTTGAGTGAGGCGAACTTGAGTTATGCTATCCTGCGTCGTGCTGACCTGAGTAGTGGCACGTTGATAGGTGCAAACTTGATGGGTGCCGACCTAAGCGGTGCTGACCTGCGTCGTGCCAATTTGAGCGATGCGGATTTAGGCACGGTAAAAGTGGAAAAAGCTCGATTTGGAGAGAATACAGGACTTTCAGAAGCAATGAAGCGTGACTTGAAGCGGCGAGGGGCAATCTGGTAAGAATATTTGCGCTCGTCGTTGCTCCTCAAGAGCCGCTTACCGAATCCGCCACAACTAAGTTTTATAATACTTTTCGGTTAACCTCTCTCCAAAGAGTTTAGATGGGGGAGACACGCAGGGAAGTAGAGAATTCCGTTTGCCGATAAAGAGGGACTCTCCCACTCCAGAAGCCAGATTGGGTAATGCTATAGGTTGAGTATAGGATCAATGGTTGTTGATTATTGGGGCGAGTGTAGTGAATGCGATCGCTTCCGCATCCCAAACGCCAAAACGCTCAAAAACACCAACCCGATTACCCCCGCCAAGGGATTCCTGTCCACGCCGGTAATCCAGTCGGAAACTTGACCAGAAAATTGCACCAGATTTCCCACATTAATGATGTAGTATCCCCAAACCAAGCCAGCGTGCAGACCAATCGAGAGTCCCAGACGCCCCCTGCTTCCGCGCTTTGCCCAAACCAGGGTTAATCCCAGCAGCAACAACCCTGGAAATCCCGGCAAAGTCCGAAAAATTTCCCTCAGCGGCTTCAGAAAATGCAGCAGCGCAAAGATAAAAGCGTCTGCCAAAAGAGATACACCGGGACGATAATCCCGTTCCAACTCATCTAGCAGCCAGCCTCGGAATACCAATTCCTCTGCAAAACCGATACCCAGCGCGCTCGCTAACCCTTCTAAAATCAGCTTGGCTAATGGAATTGTCGGAGGCTGCCACACCAGCCAACCCAATAGCCCCTCCAGCCCAAACAGACTGAAAGTAATCAAGACGCCAACACCCAGCCCAGAGAAAAGCTCTTTGGCATTTTGCCGCGTTCCTTGTAAACCATAGCGTCTCAGTAGCTGGGGTTGCTGATAGACTTTCTGACCCCACCACCGAATAAGCAGGAGAAACGCTGCAAACAACAGCCCCATCGTCAGGATGGTGACTAAGTTGGGATCTTTACTCAAGAGTAAATAAATGGGTGCAGCCACCGGCAACCAGAGCAAGAGTAAACTCAGCACAAAACAGCCCAGCCGCGCCGGTGCCGGGTACTGGGCTAAACGGACAAAGTTTATTTTTAACAACCTCTTGCCTCTTACTTGTTGCCTGGGCGTATTTTATTCGTCTGGTTCTATGGTGCTGGTCAATCCGTGGTTGTTCAATGTTTCGCTATAGAACTCCGCATGCTCCAAGGCGCAAGTAATCACGAGAGCAAGCCCATTGGTATGAGCTTCCATCATGATACTGACAGCCTGAGGTTGCGTGATACCAGGCACCGTCGTTATCAAAACCTGCACCACGTACTCCATTGGGTTGAAGTCATCATTATGGAGCAACACACGATAACGAGGTGCGAGTTTACGGACTGTTGAAGGCTTTTGTACGGTTTCGACAGACACTGCTCTTCCCTCTTCGTTACTGATCTACGATTGATAAACGCTACTTGAACTCTCCCCTTCTCTACTCCAGATGCGATGCGAACACAGCTTGCGTACTACCATACGGAAAGCCGCTACGCGCCTACGTTACCCCATCTGAAGTCGGGTCGCTCAAGGCAAATGTTAAGATTCTAGCTGCTTTTTTTATATTACTCAATACTTATGCGTTCTGAGGAGGCGATCGCTCCAGCATTTCCCCTGCGCCTGAGCAAAACCTTTCCTCAACATAACTAACGTGGATGCAGCAACCAAGCCCTTAGACAGAACTACTGAATGTCTAAGGTCATCCAGCCTTCCTGAGAAGCTAAAATAAAGAAGTTAACATTACTTAACATTTTTGTGACATGCAGGCAACCCCAGCAGCCTCTACCGTCCCCATTCCCGGCACTTATTGGCAATGGCGGGGGCAATCCATCTATTATGTACGGGCAGGACAACCGCAACCCGAACGCCCGCCCCTATTATTGATTCATGGCTTTGGTGCCTCTACAGACCACTGGCGCAAGAATATTACTGAACTGAGTCAGGATTTTGAAGTTTGGGCGATCGATCTGCTGGGCTTTGGTCGTTCAGCCAAGCCGGAGTGGGAGTATGGTGGCGACTTGTGGCGAGACCAACTGTATGATTTCATCACTAACGTGATTCGTCAGCCAGTTGTGTTAGCAGGAAACTCTCTAGGCGGCTATTGCGGGCTTTGCGTGGCAGCCCAACGTCCATCAGCCGCTGTTGGATTAGTATTGCTCAATAGTGCTGGCCCGTTCACCAATCTTAAGGTGCCGACTCAACCGAACCCCATCCAAAAAGTGATGGGTGAAGTCGTTCAGTCACTTTTTCGCCAACCCTGGGCTAGTTTTCTGTTGTTCCAGTATGCGCGACAACGTTCAGTCATTCGGAATACACTCCAGAAAGTTTATCTCGACCAGAGTGCGATCACCGATCGGTTGGTGGAAGAAATCTATCGCCCCTCTTGCGATCCCGGTGCTGCTCAAGTATTTGCTTCTGTCTTTAGAACGCCTCAAGGCGAAAAAGTTGACGTTTTATTAAAGCAGATGCGCTGCCCGCTGTTGCTGTTGTGGGGAGAAGCAGATCCCTGGATGAATGCAAGAGATAGAGCGGAGCAATTTCGCCAATACTATCCTCAACTGACAGAGCATTTTTTACAAGCAGGTCACTGTCCCCATGATGAGGTACCAGAACAAGTAAATGCTCTGATGCGCTCGTGGGTATTAAGTAATTAAAAATTCAAAAAAACGCCAAATAAAAATCAGAGAATGTTTAATTTGGCGTTTTTAATTGTTTACCAAGGATTGCCGATCATCGTAAACGCTGCCCAATAATAGGGATGAGAGAGTTTCTTCTCTCCTAACCCTGCCAACTCCGGAGGTAGCGAGATATCCTCTCTGGAAGTATGCATTTTGTTTCCCTCAATGCTTACTTCTCCATTAATCATCGATATCTGTGCCTGCCGTAGTGCCTCCGCTTTGATGGGGGCTTTTTTCAATTGTGAATAGAAGCTGGTCATCAGTCCCAGCGTCCCTTCATCACTGACGTACCACAGGCTTCCCATTGCCGATTTCACTCCTGCTTGCACAGCCAATCCAGCAAAGCCCATCTCCGCCTGTTCATTGCCTAACGCTGTGCGACAGGCGCTCAGCACTAATAGCTCTACAGGTGGATCGTTCCAGCCCATTTGCTTTAGCTGATTCAATCGCAGTTTCGTGTCCCATAGCTGAATGTAGGATTGGCTAGGAGGGCCTAATTCAAATTCGGCATGAGTTGCTAGATGGACAATCCCAAAAGGCTGCGAGTAGCGCTGAGACTTCAGATTCTTGAGGGTGAAGGCGTCGTTAAGGAAGGCTTTGCCTTTCCACAGCTGGGGCGTAATCATTGACAACTCCAGGGGCACTGATGGTAACGCGCTTTGTTCGGGAAACTTCTCCGCTCCCATTGCCAGAACTTGGGAATTTTTAATATCTTTGAAGAGAGTATCCGTCAAACTAAGACTGGGCATTAGCCCCGTACTGTATTTTTCCACCAGAAACTTTTGACCATCGTGGAGAGCGGCAATCGGGATAGAGCGTAACCCACTGTCTGCGAGGAAGACCATATTCTGGATGCCCCGCGCTTGTAAATCGGCTTCAATGGGTGCAATCATCCACTTATAAAGTTTTTGGGCTGGAGCCAGGTAAGCCTTCTGTCTTCGGGGGTTAATCACTTCGGCACGGAATTGATCGGCAACCTTGATTACTTGCGATCGCGTTGTCCCCGGAACCCGCTTGCGAATGGGGACACCATCAGAAGTCACCACCAATATTTCCAACTGGTCGCTATTGTTACGCCCTGCCCGATTGACCTTACCTAGGAAACTAGATTGCTGCACATTTTCTGGTTGATTTAACGGCTGTAGTGACTTAGTTCCATTGAAAGCCGTTGTATCCAGTAGGCTCGGATCGAGTGCAATCGTCTGAGGCACAAAAGTTACATAGATGAGTGCTGGTTTCACCCCAGTCGCTTTCTCAATTTTTTGCAGAATATTCCGAGCCTCTACCAGTGTGGTTGTCTGAGAATCAACCTGCTGACCCAAATATTCCTCAAATTCACGGGTGAAGGATTCTTCCAGAACTGCAACAGATTCACTTGCATCAGTTTGTGAAGATGATTCCGCATCCACCTTTCGTGATGATGAATTTTCCTTGCCGGAAGAGGTGGAAACCGGATCGTTTCCTGAGCCGGATAAGTTATCTCCCTGACTTGTTCCGTCATCTCCCTTGCTTGCTTGATCGTTGCTAGGGCTGCCGGAGCCTGTGTTTTTGCCCGTGCCACCAGTGCCGGTACTACCGCCCCCCGTGCCACCGGAGGAGCCTGTGTTTTTGCCTGTGCTTCCACCCGTACCGCCAGAGGAACTTGTGTTTTTGCCCGTGCCACCAGTGCCGGTGCTACCACCCCCCGTGCTACCGGAGGAGCCTGTGTTTTTGCCTGTACCGCCCCCCGTGCCACCGGAGGAGCCTGTGTTTCCACCCGTACCCCCGGATGAGCCGGTGCCGCTGCCACCTGTATTACTGCCCGTATCTATGCCGCCGGTACTACCACCTGTATCTATGCCGCCCGTGCCGCTGCCACCTGTATTACTGCCCGTATCTATGCCGCCGGTACTACCACCTGTATCTATGCCGCCCGTGCCGCTGCCACCTGTATCTATGCCACCCGTGCCGCTGCCACCTGTATCTATGCCACCCGTGCCGCTGCCACCTGTATCTATGCCACCCGTGCCGCTGCCACCTGTATCTATGCCACCCGTGCCGCTGCCACCTGTATCTATACCACCCGTGCCGCTGCCACCTGTATCTATACCACCCGTGCCGCTGCCACCTGTATC